>NZ_JBFTHK010000057.1:0-25188 GCF_056394205.1 Arthrobacter sp. 10T413_2
GGACGGATCGGAACTCGGGCTCGCGGCGGAAGTAGGCAAGGTCGTCCTCKCTCCGGCCGTCGAGTCCGCCGGCGTAGCTCAGGAAGGAGCGGGCGTGGCCCAGCTGGTCCAGGGCGATGTTGCCGAGGGCAATGTCCTCCTCGAGCTCCGGCGCACGGGAGATCCAGTGGCCCAGGCGCTGTGCGAGGACTAGGGCGTCATCGCCCAGGCGCAGGGCGAACTCCGCGACGTCCTCGCTCGGCTTTGCGGTGCCGCGGCTGACGGCCAGGGCGATGTCCTCCGGGCGGAGGGCGTTGCCCGGGGTGATGCGGGTGGCGCTGGCTGTGGCCTCGCCGCTGCCGCTGGCTCCCTTTACGCCGACGGAGATGTCCCCGTGGCCGGCMGTTACTGGTTCTGCGGGTGCCGCAGCCGCCGCAGTTTCAGGTGAGGTGCTCACAGGTGCTTCACGCCCTCGCTCTTGGTGTAGTACGTCGCGTGCCGGTAGTYCTTGCCCTGGGGCGATTCGAAGAACGCGCCCTTCGCGTCAGGATCGCTGGACGCGATGGCGTCAGCCGGGACAACCCAGATGGACACGCCCTCGTTGCGGCGGGTGTAGAGGTCACGGGCGTTGCGCAGGGCCATGGCGGCGTCTGGCGCGTGCAGGGAGCCGGCGTGGACGTGGGAGAGGCCGCGGCTGGAGCGGACAAACACTTCCCAAATGGGCCAGACGTTTCCTGCGTGCGGTTCGGGCGTTGTCATGCTGCGGATTCCTTCTCTGCTTGCTTGCGGCTCTGTTTGGCGGCGTAGGCCGCYGCGKCYTCGCGGACCCAGGCGCCGTTCTGGTGTGCTTCGCGGCGCCGTTCCAGGCGCTGGGCGTTGCAGGGGCCGCGGCCKGCGAGGACTTCATGGAATTCGTCCCAGTCCAGGGGCCCGTGCTCCCATTTCTTGGTTTCTTCGTTGAAGCGGATGTCCTTGTCCGGAAGGGTGAGCTCCAGGACCTTGACMTGCTCCATCATMATGCCGACGAAGCGGTTGCGAAGCTCGTCATTGCTGAAGCGCTTGATGTTCCAGGCCATGGACTGCTTGGAGTTGGGCGAGTCGTCATCCGGCGGCCCGAACATCATCAAAGCCGGTGCGTACCAGCGGTTCACCGCGTCCTGGGCCATCTGCTTCTGCTCCGGCGTGCCATGGGAGAGTTCCAGCAGGATCTCAAAGCCCTGGCGCTGGTGGAATGACTCTTCCTTGCAGACGCGGACCATGGCGCGGCCGTAGGGACCGAAGGAGGCGCGGCACAGCGGCACCTGGTTGGCGATAGCGGCGCCGTCGACCATCCAGCCAATGGCGCCCATGTCTGCCCACGTGCGGGCGGGGTAATTAAAGATGGAGGAGTACTTGGCCTTGCCGTCCATCAGGTCCTGCATCATCTGATCGCGMGGCTGGCCGAGGGTTTCGGCTGCGGAGTATAGGTACAGGCCGTGACCGGCCTCATCCTGGACCTTGGCCATCAGGATGGCCTTGCGCTTGAGGCTGGGGGCGCGGGAGATCCAGTTGGCTTCCGGCTGCATGCCGATGATCTCCGAGTGCGCGTGCTGCGAGATCTGGCGCAGCAGCGTCTTGCGGTATGCCGGGGGCATCCAGTCGCGGGGTTCAATCCGCGAGTCATCCGCCATGACCTTGTCGAAGTATGCCTGGCCCTYGGCGTCGCGCCGGGCCGCGTCCTCGAGGCTCTGTTCATGCCGTGCCGGCGATGGCTCGGCGGGCACTGACTGCAGGGTCTGCGATGCCATGGTTGCTCCTATGAATTTCCGATAAATAATTACCGACCGTTCGTTCAGGATATGCGGAAGGCCGGAGATGCGTCAAGCACCGCAGACCCGGCTCGGGCTCCCCTCGGGCGCGGAAAATCAGCGTACGTCCGGAGGGGGCGCCGCCCGCGGGGTCGCGCGCAGGCAGAAAGTCGCGGACCGAGGGGTCGTGCGCAGAGGGCCAGTGCACAGAGGGCCAGTGCACAGAAGGCCAGTGCACAGCCAAGGTGCGCGGATCCAGGGGTTCCACGGGTGACGCATGACGGCGGTAACCGCCGCACGGCGCGAAGGGCGCGCACCGCGCCTATCGCGCGTACCGCCTGTCCGGGCCACTGCCCGCAGAGGATCCGGCGATCGTGCTGCCTCGCGGCGTCCGGCATTCAGGCGTCCGGCATTCATGGGGGACGCCACAGAGAACGACGTCGCCAATCCCCGCCGGCGCGGCGGGGAAGCCGGCGCGGGCTTAGGCCGCGAGCCTCCGGGGCCGGGGCACCGGGGCATTTTCCGCCGGAGCCAGGATGCTGAGCTGGCATTCKGACTGGAGCGGATCAATGGCGGGCGGGAGGTGATGGGAGGCCGAGCACTCCCGGAGCTGCTCGAGGGCCGCCGGCTCCACCCGGGCGTGGCTGATATCCAGCACCAGGTGGAGTCCTTCTTTCAGGTGGTTTGCCCGCTTAACCACTACGTACAGGGCTTGGAGACTCCTCGCCGTCACATGTCCCTGCGCTGCTACTTCTGCCTGACCGCAATCGAGGTCAAGCCTGACAAGAACCCGGAGTTTGTGGTTCAAACGATTCCCCTGTTCGTGCATTTACTGCCTGGCCGCGACGCTGCGACCGCTTTGGCCGCGACGCTGCGACCGCCCCCAGCCTAGGCAGGGAGTGTGACGTAGGCAACAGTCCGCTTCATATCCGGGAAACCGCGCGTTATCTGTGGCTTTGTTGGGCCGAAAGTGTTGATCACCGGGCCCGGTGTACTGTAGTGGGGCCGCCACGGCGCCCGTCCGGCACCCGGCAATGGTCCAGATGGCTACCGGGTACAAAGCCCGGCCGACGTAGAGGAATACATGACAGACCCCTTCGAAACCGCAGACCACATGCCCGGGCCCGGGTCCCGCGAGCGGCGCCCCGTGAAGAAACGCCGGGGCCGCACGGTGCTGATCGCCGTCGCCGTGGTGGTGGCGCTCGTCGCGGTCGTGGCCGGCGGCTACCTCTTCAACCTCGCCCGCACCTTCGACTCCGGCACCAGCAAGATTGACCAGGCCTTCCCGGACGAGTCCACGCGCCCGAAGAAGACGGGCACGGCGATGAACATCCTCGTGATGGGCAGCGACAGCCGCGGCGCCACCGAGTCAGATGCCGGCGGCGGCACGCCCACGGACCAGCGCGCGGACACGCTGATGCTCATGCACATCCCGGCGGACCGCAAGAACATCTACACGATGTCCATCATGCGYGACCTCTGGGTCAACATCCCCGGGCACGGCGAGGCGAAGATCAACTCCGCGCTGGCCCTGGGCGGCACGCCCCTGATGGTGCAGACCGTCGAGTCGATTTTTCAGCAGCGCATCGATCATGTTGCGATGATCGACTTTGAGGGCTTCAAGGGCCTCACCGACGCGCTGGGCGGGGTGACCGTGAACATCAAGGTGCCGTTCAGCTCCACGGCGCTTCCGGGCCAGTCTTTCGCCCCGGGCCAGCACACCTTCAACGGAACCGAAGCTTTGGCGTTCGTGCGCGAACGCCACGCCTACGCGGACGGCGACTACCAGCGCGTCCGCAACCAGCAGGAATTCCTGCGGGCCATCATCAAGAAGTCGATTGCCGGCCAGACGCTGAGCAACCCGATCACGATCAACAACATGGTGGGCGCCGTCTCGCCGTTCGTCACCGTGGACAAGTCCCTGGATTCAGGARCCGTGGCGGGCCTGGYCCTTGAGCTCAAGGACATTCGGGCGCAGAATGCCGTCATGTTCACGCTCCCCACTGGCGGCATCGGAACATCCGCGGACGGCCAGTCCATCGTMGTGACAGACCCGAACGCGCTCCAGGCCATCTCCGGCGCGATGGCCTCGGACACCTTGGGCGATTACGTGGCGGCGAACAAGTTCGAGAACGGCAACTGATTCCCGCCACCTGATCTGGGGTGGCGGGCCCTTGGACCCATGGTCCGCGGCGGTCGGCAATGGTAGCGTCCGCTCATGGGGAGCGCTCAGGAGCCGGCAGCCGCGGCTTCCGCGGCGTCCCCGCCACCTTCGCCGCCGCCCAAGGCCGGAACCGGCCGACGTCGGATAGTCCTGCTTCTGGGGGTGCTGCTCGTGCTCGCCGTCGCTGCCTCGGCCGCGGTGTTCATCCTCACGCGTTCCCGGCCTGGGCCGGCGGGAGCCACAGCGCCGGCCGCGAGTCCGGCTGCCGTGCCTTCGACGCCTCCCAGTCCCACGCCCACGCCGGAACCACCCGCCGTCGCCCTTAACATCCTGCTGATCGGAAGCGACAGCCGGGTCAATGCGCGGGCGGCGGCGGCCGCCGGCAGCACCTMCGACCAGCGCGGGGATGCCCTCGTTTTCATCCACCTTCCGGCGGACCGGCAGAGCATCTACGGCTTCTCGATCATGCGCGATCTCTGGGTGGACATCCCCGGCAACGGCGAGGCGAAGGTGAACGCCGCACTCGAACTGGGCGGGCTGCCCCTGATGACCCGGACGGTGGAGGCGCTGCTTGGTGCGCACATCGACCACACGGTMATGCTCGATTTCCAGGGGTTCGCGGCTCTGACAGACGCGCTCGGCGGTGTCGACGTCGACATCAAGCAGCCGTTCACCGGCACCGTGGATGACAAGGTGCATTTTCCGGCGGGCGTGAACCGGCTCAACGGACTCCAGGCCCTGGCCTTTGTCCGCGAGCGCCATGCCTTCACTGACRGCGACTACCAGCGGGTCCGGAACCAGCAGACGTTCCTGAAGGCCGTGATGGCGAAGATGGCATCCGACGGCAGCCTGGCGGACCCCGATACCGTCCGGAAACTCGTCACGACGGTACTGCCGCACGTGACCCTGGATGCGAGCTTCACCCCGGCGTCGCTGGAGGAGCTCGCCTTCAGCCTCCGCAACACGGCACCGGGGCGTGGCGTATTCTTCACGCTGCYGACCGCCGGCACCGGGACCAGCCGGGACGGCCAGTCGATTGTCCTGCAGGACCGTGCCGCGACMGCCGCCCTCTCCGCCGCGCTGGGCTCGGGAACGCTCGCCCGCTACGTGGCGGCCAACAATCTGCAGAACGGCAACTGAAGCGCCGCTCTTCGGTACATTGGGTCCATGACCCAGACACCCGTCCAGCCGTCCCCGCAGCCTCCTGTCGCCCGGAAAGTCCCCTCGGTGCGCACCCACCACGGCGACTCCTTCGAGGACAACTACGAGTGGCTCCGGGACAAGGAATCCGCAGAGGTCGTGGACTTGCTCAAGGCGGAGAACGCCTACCAGGAGGCGGTGACCGCGCACCAGGAGCCGCTCCGCGAGGCCATCTTCCAGGAAATCAAGGGCCGCACCCAGGAGACAGACCTCTCCGTCCCCAACCGCAAGGACGGCTGGTGGTACTACACCCGCTCGGTCGAAGGCAAGGAGTACGGCATCCACTGCCGCGTGCGCGGCCAGGATACCGGGGACCGCGTCGCGGACTGGTCTCCGCCGGCGGTCGAGGCAGGCGTCGTGATTCCCGGCGAGGAGGTCCTCCTCGACGGCAATATCGAGGCGGAGGGCGAGCCGTTCTTCGCTGTGGGCGGGGCCGCAACGACCATCGACGGCACCCTCTACGCCTATGCCGTGGACAACGCCGGCGACGAGCGTTTCACGCTGCGCATCAAGGACCTCCGCACCGGCGAGCTGCTGCCGGACGTGATCGAGAACGTCTTTTACGGCATCTCTTTCYCCCCCGACGGCAGCCGGATCTTCTACACCGTGGTGGACGATTCCTGGCGGMCGTACCAGGTCAAGTCCCACGTGCTCGGCACCCCGGTCAGCGAGGACGAGGTCATCTATCAGGAGGACGACGTCGCCATGTGGCTCGGCTTCGAGCTCTCCGCCGACCGGCGCCACCTTGTGCTGAGCATCGGTTGCTCCGAGTTCAGCGAAACCCGCCTGCTGCGCTTTGATGACCTCGACGCCGGACTCCGCACCGTGATCTCCCGCGACGAGCGCATCCTGTACGAGGCCGAGCCGTTCCTGCTGGCCGATACCTCCGGCCGCGGCCAGGAACGGATCCTGCTCACCCACAACAAGGACGCCATCAACTCCATGGTGTCGCTTGTGGACCCGGCCGAGCTCGCGAAGCCGCTCGCCGAGCAGCACTGGAGCACCGTCGTCGCGCATTCCGAGCAGGTACGGGTCAATGGCGCCGGGGTGACGTCGACCCACCTGGTGGTCTCGATCCGCAAGGACACGATTGAACGGGTCCAAGTCCTGCCCCTGGCCGGACTGGGCACCCCGGAGCAGGGCGCCGCCGTGGAACCGGCCTTCGACGAGGAGCTGTACACGGCCGGCGTCGCGGGCTCCGACTACGAGGCCCCGGTGATCCGGATGGGCTATGCCTCGTACTTCACCCCGTCCCGGGTCTACGACTTCGTCCTGCCCACCCGGGAGCTTCCGGCCGGTGAACTCCTGCTGCGCAAGGAGAGCCCGGTACTKGGCGGCTACTCGCCGTCCGACTACGTCGCCACCCGGGAATGGGCGGTGGCTTCCGACGGGACCCGCGTCCCGCTTTCGGTGCTCCGGCACGCCTCGGTCCGGCAGGATTCGACGGCGCCCGGTCTGGTGTACGGCTACGGCTCCTACGAGATGAGCATGGATCCGGGCTTCGGGATCCCCCGGCTGTCCCTGCTGGACCGGGGCATCGTGTTCGTGATCGCGCACATCCGCGGCGGCGGCGAGCTGGGCCGGCACTGGTACGACGACGGCAAGAAGCTGCGCAAAAAGAACACGTTCACCGATTTCATCGCCGCGACGGACTGGCTCGCGGGATCCGGCTGGGTGGACCCGGCACGGATCGCCGCGATGGGCGGTTCCGCGGGCGGCCTGCTGATGGGCGCCGTGGCCAACCTGGCACCGGAAAAGTACGCCGCCATCGTGGCGGCCGTTCCGTTCGTGGACGCGCTGACCACCATCCTGGACCCCGAACTKCCGCTCTCGGCGCTGGAGTGGGAGGAATGGGGCAACCCGATCACCGACCCGGAGGTGTACGCATACATGAAGTCGTACACGCCGTACGAGAACGTCAGGCCCGTGGCCTACCCGAAGATCGCCGCGGTCACCTCGTTTAATGACACACGGGTACTTTACGTGGAGCCCGCCAAATGGGTGCAGCGGCTGCGCGAAGTGAACACCGGCAACGAGCCGATTGTCATGAAGATCGAGATGGAAGGCGGCCACGGGGGCGCCTCGGGCCGCTACGTGCAGTGGCGCGAGCGKGCGTKGGACTACGCGTTCGTGGCCKATTCCCTCGGCGCCACCGAACTGCTGCCGGGGGCCGGGCTCAAGTAAGTCCCCCCCATCGGCTGCTCCTTAGGCGCCCTTTTGGGGGTCCGTTAGGGCAGTTGCGGAGCAGCCGACGAAGGCGCGCCGGGCGCTCGCCCATTCTCCAAGGTTGGCCGCTATGAGAACTCTCATAGCGGCCATTTCCGTCGAATCGGCGGGTTTGGCTGTGCGAGGACCCATCGGCTGCTCCGTAKGCGCCCTTTTGGGGGTCCATTGGGGCAGTTGCGGAGCAATCGATCGGGCTGCCTGTTGCCTAATTGGTCATCATGCTTACTATTTACTGGCATGATGGGCACTTCGACGTGGAACCCGGCCGCTGGGGGCGGGGCGTCGCTGGGCTTTGACCGGGCACAGGGTGCCGGAGATGGAGTTTATTGTGAGCGTTGAGCAGGGAATGACCCCGTTGACTGATGATGAGCTGATGGCACAGGGCGGCACGGCCCTTCCGGACAAGGAAGTTGCGTCCGTCCTGGACCTGAACGCCGACCTGAACCTGGGCATCAGCGCCGCGGCGCCGATCGACCTCGGCGTCGCAGCCAACGCCAACGTTGCCGCCCCGATCGACGCCGGCGCCTCGGCCAACGTCCTCTCCGTCGGGTCCGAATCGCAGGCACTGGCCGATCAGGGCACCCTCATCAACCAGGGCATCACGGGCGATGCMACGGCGCATTCGGTGCAGGACAGCGGCATCGACCAGGGCACGGGCACCGCCACCGAGCCGGCCACTGCGCCCGCCTCCACCGATCCGGCCACGKCCACGGATCCAGTCACAKATCCGACCACGGACCTGGGCGGCACGKACTTGGGCGGCACGGCCCCGGACCTGGGTGGCGCGCTGCCGACGGATGTCACCGGTGCCGCCGGTGCCGCCGGGGCCCTGAACGGCAACCTGCTCAATGTCGACGTGAACCTGGACGCCAATGCGGGCATCGCAGCGCCCATCAATGGAGCCGTGGCCGCCAACGCCAACGTGGCTGCTCCGATCGACGCGGCCGTCGGCGCCAAMATCGGCTCGATCGACAGCAACGCATACGCCGTCTCCCAGCAGGATGCCATCATCAACCAGGACATCCACGGCGATGCCACGTCCTCGGCCGATCAGCAGTCCACTCTGAAGCAGTAGCACCTCGATGAGCAATGTGCACGGAGGGCCGTCCGAACAGGGCGGCCCTCCGGTCCTGCCTGCCAGCGGCGGTGCTGGAACTGCCGGCGGCACTGCCGCCGAAACTCCCGCTGCAGCTGCCGCCGAAACTGCCCGCCCGGCGTCGTCCGTGGCGGTCAGCCGGCAGCCGGTTCCGGTGCGGGCCGCCGGCATCCAGCTGATCGGCGAGGCGAAGGGGTCCGGCTACAAGGAAGCCCCGTCCCTGGTGCGCCGTTCCGACGGCCAGACCATCCAGCTCACCCGCCTGCTGTACCTCGTGCTCGAGGCGATCGACGGCCGCCGGGACGCGGAAGAAATCGCCKAGCACGCCAGCAACAGTTTCGGACGGCTGGTCAGTGCCGATAACGTCCGGACGCTGATTACCTCCCAGCTCCTCCCCCTCGGACTCCTCCGGCTGGCGGACGGTTCCGAGCCCGAGGTGAAGAAATCGAACCCGCTGCTGGGCATGCGCTTCCGGTACTCGGTGACCGATCCGGAACGCACCCGGAAGCTCACGGCACCGTTCGCCACGCTGTTCCACCCCCTGATTGTGGTGGCCGTGACTGCTGCCTTCCTGGCCACATGCTGGTGGGTGCTGATGGTCAAGGGGCTGGCGTCGGCCACGCATGAAGCCTTCGCCAACCCCGGCCTGGTGCTCCTGATTCTGGTGGTCACGGTGTTCTCTGCCGGTTTCCATGAATTCGGCCATGCCGCCGCTGCCCGCCGCGGCGGGGCAACCCCCGGCGCCATGGGCACGGGACTGTACCTGATGTGGCCGGCCTTCTACACGGATGTCACCGATTCCTACCGGCTCGGGCGGGGCGGCCGCCTCCGCACCGACCTCGGCGGACTGTACTTCAACGCGATCGTGGCCGTCGCGATCATGGGCATCTGGTGGGCGACCGGCTTCGATGCGCTGCTGCTGGTGGTGGTCACCCAGATCCTGCAAATGGTCCGGCAACTGATGCCGATGGTCCGTTTTGACGGCTATCACATCCTGGCCGACGCCACCGGCGTCCCGGACCTGTTCCAGCGGATCAAACCCACCCTGCTCGCCTTGATACCGTGGCGCCGCACCGACMCCGAAGCCCGGCTCCTGAAGCMTTGGGCGCGGGCGGTAGTCACCATTTGGGTACTGGTCACGGTTCCCCTGCTGGTCTTCAGCATGGCCACCATGGTACTGACCCTGCCGCGCGTCCTCGGGACCGCCTGGGACAACGGACTGAAGCAGCAGGCCATGCTCTCCCACAGCATCTCCGCCGGCGACTTCGCCGACGCCGCGGTCCGGGTGATCGCGATCGCCTGCCTGACACTGCCGGTGCTGGGCATCCTGTACATTCTGCTGCGCCTTCTCCGCCAGCTCGTCGCCGGGCTGTGGCACAAGACCCGAGGCAAGGCGCTGCAGCGGGCTACCGCCATCGTTGCCATCGCGGCCGTTGCCKCCGGCCTCGCGTGGGCCTGGTGGCCCGGCGGGGACACCTACCGCCCCGTCCAGCCCTACGAGCGCGGCACGCTGAGCGACGCCACCGTGGCACTCTTCCCGGCTGCGGCCACGGGCCGGATGGCGGAGGGCCAGTCAGGAAGGACCGTTGCCCTGTGGCCGGAGGGMGCCCGGAAGCCGACGCGCGACGAGCCCCAGCTCAGCATGGTCCTGGTGCCGCGGCAGCCCGGCACGGCCGGCGCCACAGGTCCTGCGGGCGCCGCAGCGGCGCCGACTGCTCCGTCCTGGGTTTTCCCGTTCGACAAGCCGGCCCCTCCCKAGGACGACGGCAACCAGTCCCTCGCGGTCAACACCACCGACGGTTCCGTGGTGTACGACGTCGCCTTCGCCCTGGTCTGGGCCGATGACGGCGACACCGTGGACACCACAAATGAGGCCTACGCCTTCGCCAGCTGCGCGGACTGCGCCGCCGTGGCCGTGGGCTTCCAGGTGGTCCTGATCGTGGGCCAGACCGATGTGATCGTCCCGGAAAACCTCTCGGCGTCCGCCAACTACAACTGCGTCCGGTGCCTGACCTACGCCCTGGCGAGCCAACTGGTGCTCACCCTGGACGGGCCCCTGAGCAGCGACGGCACGGCCAGGCTCAACGCGCTGTGGCAGGAGATCGCCGCTTACGGCCAGGACCTGCGGAACCGGCCACTCTCGGAAATCCAGGACCGGCTCAGCGCGTACAAGGAACAGATCATGGCGGTCATCAAGGCCGATCCCAGCGCCACCCCGGCCGGATCCTCCGGCACGGCCGGGACGCCGGGGGCCACGCAGGGTGCCACGCCGGKAGCCAGTCCCTCGGCGACGCCTGGTGCGACATCCGGCGCCACGGGAGCCGCCCCGGGCAGCACGCAGGCCCCGCCACCGGGCGCCGGCGGGACCACGGCGCCAGCCGGCGGCGCGGCGTCGACCGGCGGTGCGGMGTCGACCGGTCCCGCTCCGGACTCCGGTGCCACAGTGCCGGCAGAGCAACAACCGACTGCGCCGGCTCCCGCATCGGGCACGGTCTCACCAGCGCCCGCATCCACCGCGCCGCCCGCACCCTAAGCTGGGGACCCTAACGGCACCCCATCTGACGCAGATGSCCGCAATGAAGACTTCATTCCGGCCATCTGCGTCACATCGGCGCTTCTGTCAGATCGGCGTTTCGCCAGGTCGGCGCGTCCCGGCGCCCTCAACCGCCGGATACCTCCTGCGGGTCTTTCATTCATCCGCGAGGATGGTGTACACCATTTCCGTGGCCGGTTCGTCTTTGTAGTCCCACTTTCCACCTGCCGTGATTCCAGGCCCATGCCGAGCCGTTGGAGCCCGGCACCCATCACGGAGAGGTAACACGATGAGACTAACGCTGACAGAGTTCCTCACATTGGACGGCGTGGCGCAAGGTCCCGGATCGCCCGAGGAGGACACCAGCGACGGCTTCTCACAAGGAGGTTGGTTGGTCCMCTACCTGGACGAKGATTTCATCCAGCGGGCGGCGGACTGGCTCGGTGAGGCGGATGCGTTACTGTTCGGCCGTCGGACCTACGACACCTTTGCGAGGGACTGGCCGAGAATCACGGACCCTGATGATCCGTTCTCTGAAAAGATGAACGGATTGCCGAAGTACGTGGCCTCGCGCAGCCTGGCGCAGGCGGGTTGGGCACCGACGACGATCCTGTCCGGGGACGTCCCCGCACAGGTGGCTGAGTTGAAGAGGCAGCCCGGCAGGGAGTTGCAGATCCACGGGAGTGCCCGGCTGGCCCAGTCGCTTCTGGGCGCGGGGCTGATCGACGAACTGAGGCTGGTGGTCGCCCCGGTGGTGGTGGGTAACGGCAGGCGKCTGTTTCCGCCGGGAGGCACCMCGGCGGGCCTGCGTCTGGTCCGCAATGAGTCGACGCCGGGCGGACTCGCCATTCTTGTCTTTGAGTCGGCAGGGMTTCCGACGTACGGGACCTATGAGCCTGGTTCGTCCGATGGTTGAACCCGGCTAGCKGGCCTTCCACTCCTCCTCAAGGAGGGCGTACACCACTTCCGTGGCCCACTGTCCTTTGTAGTGCCACTTKTCCACCTGGGTGGATTCCAGGCGCATGCCGAGCCGTTCGCAGAGCGCCGCCGAGGCCGTATTCAGGGCATCGAGCTTGGCGTCGATCCGGTGAAAGCCGAGTTCCTCGAAGCCCAGCTTGAGCAGCGCCCGGGCGGCCTCGGACGCGATCCCCCGTCCCCGGGCCTCCGGCGCCAGGCTCCAGCCGATCTCGGCCTGGCCCGACCCCTCCAGCCACTTCAGGACCACCTCGCCGAGCAGCCCGGGCGAGTCCGCGGCCTCGATGGCCAGGGCCACCCAGTCGCCCTCCTTCTCGAACTCGAAGTTGGCGTACTTGCCCACGGTCTCCATCGACTGGGTATAGCTCTTGGCCTCGCGGGGCAGGAACCGGGCGGTCTCGGGCAGGCAGTGGTACGCGTGGAAGGCGTCGAGGTCGGCGGCTTCGAAGCGCCGCAGCACCAGCCGTTCGGTGCGGAGTGGCAGCGGRGGGAGGGGCGTGGGTTCCGTCATGTCCCTAACGCTACCCCCCGTCCAACTGACTCGCAGTTGAGGTCGTTTTGKGGGCCCAAAACGACCCCTGCTGCGAGCTAGTTGKGGCGGCTACGGAGCAACGGGCGCCCGGGCGACGACGGCGGCCGTCGCCTCGGCGATCGCGCGCTCTTCGTCGGTCGGCACGACGAGGACGGGCAGGGCCGACGTCGGGGTGGAAATGACTCGGGGTTCTTTGGACCGCTCCCGGTTCAGCCCGGCGTCGAGCTCCACGCCCAGGGCACCGAGCCGCTGCGCCACAAGGGTCCKGAACTGGTGCGAGTTCTCGCCGATCCCGGCCGTGAACACGAGGGCCTTCGCGCCGCCGACGGCCACGTGGTACCCGCCGATGTACTTCGCGAGCCGGTAGGACGCGACCGCAAGGGCCATGGCCGCCTTGGCGTCGCCGGCCTCCGCGGCCTCCACGACCGAGCGCATATCGTTGTTTCCGGCAAGGCCCTTGAGYCCGGATTGCCGGTTCAGCATCGAATCCAGGTCCTCGGGGGACCAGCCGGCCCGGCCCAGAAAGACAAGGATGGACGGATCGAGGTCACCGGAGCGGGTGCCCATGACCAGGCCCTCGAGCGGCGTGAAGCCCATGGACGTGTCGATGGACTGGCCGCCGCGGATGGCCGTGACCGAGGCTCCGTTGCCGAGGTGGGCGATGACGGCGTCGAACTCTTCGACCGGAACGTCCAGCAGCGCTGCAGCCCGGTGCGCAACGTACTCGTGCGAGGTGCCGTGGAACCCGTAGCGGCGGATCMCGTGGTTTGTGTAGAGTTCGTCCGGCACGGCGTAGCGCCAGGCGTGCTCGGGCAGGGTGCGGTGGAAGGCGGTGTCGAACACGGCGACCTGCGGCAGCTGCGGCCACTTCTTCGAGATGGCGCGGATGCCCAGGACGTTCGCCGGGTTGTGCAGCGGCGCGAGMGGGTTCAGCCGTTCGATGGCCCGGGTGATCTCGTTGTTGACCAGCACCGGCTCGGCGAAGCGTTCGCCGCCGTGCACAACGCGATGGCCCACGGCGTCCAGCGCCCGGTCCCCCAGGGCTGCGTGGATGGCCGCGTCCACTTGTTCCAGGGCTTCGGCGTGGTCGCGCGGGCCCTCGATCTGGCCGTCTCCCTCACCGCCGGTGCCCATCCCGATCTTCTCGACCAGGCCTTCGGTGAGCACGCTGCCGGCCTCGACGTCACGGACCTGGTACTTGAGCGAGGATGAGCCGGAGTTGATGACGAGCACGAGCACGGGGCCTCCTAAGCCTTGGCTTCGACGGGAACTTTGGTTGCTGGCTGGATMTCCGTGGACTGTGCCTGGACGGCGGTGATGGCCACCGTGTTCACGATGTCCTCGACGGTGCAGCCGCGGGAGAGGTCGTTCACCGGTTTGCGGAGCCCCTGCAGGACAGGCCCKACGGCGACAGCACCCGAGGACTGCTGCACCGCCTTGTAGGTGTTGTTGCCGGTGTTGAGGTCCGGGAAGATGAACACGGTGGCCTGCCCGGCGACGGTTGAGCCGGGCATCTTGGACTGCGCGATCGCGGCATCCACGGCGGCGTCGTACTGGATGGGGCCCTCGACGGCGAGATCCGGGCGGCGCGCCTTCACCACTTCGGTGGCCTGCCGGACTTTGTCCACCGCCTCGCCGCTGYCGGATCCGCCGGTGGAGTAGGACAGCATGGCGACGCGGGGCTCCACGCCGAACTGGGCGGCGGTCTMGGCCGAGGCCAGCGCGATGTCCGCCAGCTGCTCCGCGTTCGGGTCCGGATTGACCGCGCAGTCGCCGTAGACCAGCACCCGGTCCGGCATCAGCATCAGGAACACGGAGGATACGATCTTCACGCCGTCGCGGGTCTTGACGAACTCCAGGGCGGGACGAATGGTGTGGGCGGTGGTGTGGGCGGCGCCGGACACCATGCCGTCCACCACGCCCAGCTGCACCATCATGGTGCCGAAATAGCTGCCGTCCAGCATGACTTCCAGCGCCCGCGCGAGGTCCACGCCCTTGTGCGCCCGCAGCTCCGCGTACTTTTCCGCAAACTGCTGGCGCAGCTCCGACGTCGCGGGGTCCACGATGCTCATGCCGGAGAGGTCGATGCCCTGGGTGGACGCCAGCTCCCGGACCGCCGATTCGTTGCCCAGGATCGTGAGGTCGCAGACATCTCGCCGGTGCAGAATCTCGGCCGCACGCAGGATCCGCACGTCGTTCCCCTCCGGCAGGACGATATGCCGGCGCTGCAGCCGGGCCCGCTCGATGAGATCGTGCAGGAACCGCAGCGGCGTCATCCGTTCCGGCCGGGGCAGGTGCAGCCGCTCCAGTAGCTCGGCCTCGTYCACCCGCCTGGCCCACAGGCCCAGGGCGGAGGCCACCTTGCGGCGGTGCCCGGACCAGATCTCGCTGCGCACCTCGGAGACCCGCTTGGCGGTCACGTAGGTGTCGTCCGGGGCGGCGAAGATCGGGAACGGGGCCTGCGCCAGCAGCGAATAGATGGTGGGATCGGGAGCCAGCCCCCCGGTCAGGATCAGCGCGGACGGGACCGGGAACTCGGGCGAGAACGACGACGCAAGGCAGGCGACCAGCACGTCGGCCCGGTCGCCGGGAACGATCACCAGTGCGCCGTCGTCGAGCACGTGCAGGAAGTTGGCGACGTTCATGGCCGCCACCTTGACCGAATGCACGTCCCGTTCCAGGTCCGGCAGCCCGGCCACCTGGCCCAGACCCAGGGCGGAGGCGACCTCGCCGGTGGTCGGCCTGGCGATCGAGTCCAGTTCCGGCAGGACGTACACGGGCCGGCCCGAGGCGCCCGGGCGGACGGCCGCGGCAATGCCGTCCAGGTCCTCCGGGTCGGCCCGGTTCACCATGATCGCCAGGAGCRTGCAGCGTTCGGCGAGGAGTTCCTTGCGGGCAACCTCGACGGCGTCGGCCGCTTCCKCGACAGAGCGCCCCTTCGCGCCCACCACAGCCACGATGGAGGCGCCCAGGTTGTTCGCGAGGCGTGCGTTGAGGTCKAATTCGACGGCGGCGTCCTGGCCGGTGAGGTCTGTCCCCTCCACAATCACCACATCGCAGTGGCGTGACATTTCGGCGAAGATCTCCACGCAGCGGGCGTCGATCTCCGCCCGGTTTCCCTCGGCCAGCAGCCCGCGGACCTCGGTAAACGTCAGGCCGCCGCGGCAGCGCTGGTCGTCAAGATCGAAGCGGGCCTTCATCAGGGCCACCATAGGGTCCGCCGCGGCGTCGTTGCCGTGAACCACAGGCTTGAAAAAGCCGATGCGGTCAGCATGGCGGTGCAGCGTGTCCGCCAGCCCCAGCGCTATGAGCGACTTCCCGGATCCCGGTGTGGTCGCGCTGACGTATATCCCCTTGGCCATGATCCGCCCTTAGGTCGTGTCGTGGTAGTGCTCCGTCCCTCCATACTTTCACCAGTTKCCGCAGTTTMTCCACGYGGCGCCCGGAGCCCACGGGGCAGGTCCCGAAATACGCCTGCCGTTMGGGCGGATGGCCCGCCAGCTCTTGACAGCGGGCACCCAAATGGGATTACCTAATGAACATTCGGTAAATAAAGCTGGAGGCAACGACGCATGGCTGAACTGACGATTTMCGGTGACACCCACCCCATCCTCAAAGACGACTACGCATCGGAGTGGATGGGCATCGAAGTTGTGGCACTGGACGACGGACATGCCACGATCCGCATGACGCTCCGGCAGGAAATGCTCAATGGATTCGGCATGGCCCACGGCGGAATGATCTTCGCCTTCGGCGACACAGCTTTCGCGCTGGCCTGCAACCCGGCCAACCCGAAACCGGGCGAAGCCGGGATCGACACGGGCACCATCACCGTGGCTTCCGGTGTCGACATCAACTTCCTCAAGCCGGCCTTCCGCGGCCAGGTCCTGACCGCCGTAGCGAACCGCCGCGCCAGCACAGGACGCAGTGGCCTCTACGACATCCAGATCTACGCCGCCGATCCAGGCACGGGCGCGACTGCGGCACCGCTGTCGGCACCCGCCGGYCCGGCTCCCGCCGCCACGGTTCCGGGCKAACTCCCCACCGACGTCGCCCCGGGCGAACTCGTCGCTGAGTTCCGCGGCCGCAGCCGCACCATCTCCAAGAAATAGAAACAGGGAACCACAGATGACCCAAGAAACTGCCGCCGCCACTACCGATGCTGTCCTGGACCGCGAGGAAACCATTTCCCGCGACGAACTCGAGGCGCTCCAACTCAGCCGCCTGCAGCACACCGTGGCCTACGCCTACGACCGCGTTCCCCTGTACAAGCGCAAGTTCGACGCCGCCGGCGTCCACCCGACCGACCTGCGCGAGCTCTCCGACCTCGGCAAGTTCCCCTTCACCACCAAGGAAGACMTCCGCCTCGAGTACCCGTTCGGCATGTTCGCCGTGCCGCAGCATGAGGTCGCCCGAATCCACGCCAGCTCCGGCACCACGGGCCGTGCCACCGTGGTGGGCTACACGAAGAAGGACCTCGCCGACTGGGCCAAGCTCGTGGCCCGCTCGCTGCGCGCCTCCGGTGTCCGGCCGGGCATGAAGGTGCACAACGCCTACGGCTACGGCCTGTTCACCGGCGGCATGGGTGCTCACGCCGGCGCCGAGGCCCTCGGCTGCACCGTCATCCCGATCTCCGGCGGCCAGACCGAACGCCAGATCACGCTCATCCAGGACTTCAAGCCCGACGCCATCCTCGCCACCCCCACCTACCTGCTGACCATCGCCGACGCCATGATCAAGCAGGGCATCGACCCGGCCTCCACCTCGCTGAAGTACGCTGTGCTGGGTGCCGAGCCGTGGACCGAGGAAATGCGGCACGAGCTCGAGGTGACCATGAACCTCAAGGCCTGCGACATCTACGGCCTCTCCGAGGTCATGGGCCCGGGCGTGGCCGGCGAAGCCGTAGAAACGCAGGACGGCAGCCACATCTGGGAGGACCACTTCCGTCCCGAGATCATCGACGCCTTCGACCCCTCCGTGGTGCTGGGCGACGGCGAACCCGGCGAGCTGGTCTTTACCTCGCTCACCAAGGAAGCCCTGCCGATCATCCGGTACCGCACCAAGGACCTCACCCGCCTCCTGCCGGGCACAGCGCGGCYGGCGCACCGGCGCATGGGCCGCATCACCGGCCGCAGCGATGACATGATCATCCTGCGCGGCGTGAATCTGTTCCCCTCGCAGATCGAGGAAATCGCCCTGCGCATCCCGGAGCTCAGCCCGCACTTCCAGCTCGAGCTCACCCGGCCCGAGGGCCATCGGATGGACCAGATGACCGTCAAGATTGAACGCCGCGACACCGTCACGATCGAGAGCGGCGCGGCCGCCGCGAAGGTTCTGCAGCAGCAGATCAAGATCCACGTCGGCTCCTCCTGCACCGTCGACGTCGTCGATCCCGGCTCGCTGGAGCGGTCCAACGGCAAGCTGCGCCGGATCTACGACATGCGCCCCAAGGGCTGACCCTGCMCCGCCGGTCCAGCCATCAGGTCAGCCCGGCCCGCCTGTCATTCGGGGCCGGGCTGGCCGGGCTGACCGACCGTTCATGAGAAACTAGCGAGTATGCCCAGTACAGCAACCACCACCAAGCGCGGCCGCCCCGGCTATGACCAGCAGTCGGTCCTGCTGATCGCCGTCGACGTCTTCAACCGCCACGGCTACGACGCCACCTCCATGGGCATCCTCGCCGAGAACCTGGGCATCTCGAAGTCCGCGATCTATCACCACGTGCCGTCCAAGGGCGATCTGCTCAAGCTCGCGCTGGACCACGCCCTMGGMGGCCTCGAGGCCATCCTGGACCGGCCGGAGGCGCAGACCGGTTCGGCCGAGGCCCGGCTGGAATTCGTGGTCCGCCAGACCATCTCGGTCCTGGTGGAACGGCTGCCGTTCGTCACGCTGCTGCTGCGCCTGCGCGGCAACACCGAGATCGAGCGGAATGCGCTGGAACGCCGTCGCACCTTCGACCACAAGGTGGCGGCCCTCATTTCCGCCGCCCGCGACGAAGGCTCGCTGCGCCAGGACATCGATCCCCGCACCGTCACCCGCCTGCTGTTCGGCACCATCAACTCGATCGTCGAGTGGTACAAGCCCGGCGGCTCCCTGTCCCCGGAGAAGCTGGCCGACGACGTCATCACCATGGCCTTCCACGGCCTCCACGTCCCGCAGTAGGCCCCCGCTTCCTGCGCCCTGTTGCGCTCACCCCGCTGCGTTCCCATGGCCTCCACATCCCGCGGGAAGTAGGTGATTCGGGGCCCCGCGAGAATCCCACTGACCGCGCCCCGCGCCCGGGCGATGAGGAGATCATCGGCCACCCGCGGGATCCTACTGAATCCGACAGGAGCCCTCGTCGCATGAAAGGATCAGCGGCTACTGGACGACAGTGCCGGTGGAATGCACCACGGTTCCGGTGCTTTGGGTTCGCCCGCTGATGTCGATCTGCAGCTGGCTGCGCCGCAGGGGCGCTTCCAGTGCGTAGGAGAGCTCCGGCAGGGTGGATGTTTKAATGCGGTGGATGAGGTCCTGGACGTCGGCCCTGTCATTGACCGTCACCCTCAGGCTCAGGTCGGGGGCTCTGGCTGTTCCTCTCAGCAGGACCGCGGAATTGATGACACCGGGGAGGGTGTTGATCCGGTTTTCGACGGCGGCGGCGAGGACGGACGGGTCGCAGAGGGTGAATCCCTGGCTGCCGTCGTCATGGAGGCGGTAGGCGCCTGCCGTGTTTTTCCTTGGGATCTGGGCGGTGATCCACAGCAGCCCGAGCACCGCGATGATGACGCCAACGATCAGTAGGGTGGCCGCCACCCACKGCTGCGCAAAGAACGCGTGTAGGTCACCGGTGACGACGGACTCCCAAAAGCGGGCGGTATTCAAAAGAGCATGCAGTGTCCCGTTGGACTGCAGGAGCAGAGCAGTGCCGACGGCCAGGACAAGGATGCCGAGAACTGCCAGCCAGATCCGGTTCAGGGTCCCTGCGGTCTGTCTCATCGGAAACCATCCTTCAAATAGTCGCGGCGGGCGGGTGCGCGAATAGTCTTAGTCCCTGGACCGGACCGTGGCGGTAACCTGCGGAACCGGGGAGAGCCCGGTTTCTTCCAGACGGGCCCGGACAGCCTCGATGATCCTGGTKCGCAGGTCCCCCGGCTCGTGCAGGGAAGTCTTCACGCTCAGGTGTACGCGCCGGGTGGTGGCTGTTGCTGAGGCCGAGCCGACACCGTYGATCTGCAGGCACCGGGCTTTCGCCAGGCGGGCGACGGCGCGGCGGGTCATCACTGTTTCCCGCTCCTGCACCGGCGGCGCCTCAGCCCCCGCGCCGCTGCGGGAATCATCGATTGTGAGGGCATTGAACCCTCCGGGAATGATGGCGCACAGCAACAGGATCACCCCCGCCACGATGGCGGCTATCCCGATCTGCCGGACGGCGGGGTCGTTCCACGCCAGCGCGGTGAGCCAGTCGCGCGGTCCCTGCAGGAGGGTGGGYCAGGTGCCGTTGACTAGCCGGGTGATGGTCAGCCAGACCAAGGCGACGCCGACTGCCAGAAGCAGGGTTCCGGCGATGAGTGACGGGACGGCGCGGCTGGGCCGGTGCCGCAGGCGCGACGACCGTTGGCCGTGCCGGCTCATAGCAACCTCCTTCGTCCGTTGGTTTCGGTGGTCAGCCACGAGATCCTGATGTCAACCTCGCGGACGTCAACTCCGGTCAACTCCGTCACCCTGGTCCTGATCCGGCCGCGCAGAGCCTCGGTGGCCTGGCGTAACGGCACCKGGTACTGCATCCCGACCTCGAYCCTTAGAGTCGCGATGTTCCCGGCCAGTTCCACGGATGCCTTGGGCCGGGCGGAGAGGTCAGCACGGTTCCCGATGCCCAGAAATCCACCGGAGGAGCCGCCGGCGGAGGACTCGTCGCTGGCGACCTGGGCGGCGATTTTCTCGATCACCCTGGCCGCCAGGACGGTCTGCCCCCGCGTGCMCGTCTCGACGAAGTCCGGGCCGGCGTCCCCGGCCCCGGGCAAGGACCCGTCCCCGGCCCCGTCCCCTGGCAACGGCAGGGCGTGGGCTCCTGGCGGGTTCATCGGCTCGATGCTCTACCGAACAGGGCCTGCAAGTCGAGTTTTCCTTCCGCGACCCGGCCGACCAGCAGTCCGATAAATCCGAGGATCACCGCGGACAGCAGCGCCAGCCAGCCGCCGAAGCCCAGAACGATTCCCAGTACTAGTCCTATCGTCACGCACCAACGTGTAGTAGACATAGCCATCCTTTTTCCTCATCGTCCCGTTCCCCTTGGCGGAGGATACTGTGACGGGTGGTTACTGCAGTTGGGTCTTCTGGACCTGCTGGTCTTCGTGTTCTTCGTCRGGCAKGTGGACATCGGTGACATTGATGTTCACTTCGAGCACTTCCAGCCCGGTGGCGCGCTCAACGGACTGAATGATGTTGCGGCGGATGGCCTGGCTGACCTCCACCACGGAGAACCCGTAGTCGACGACGATGGAGACGTCGATGGCTGTMTGACGTTCGCCCTTTTCCACGCTGACGCCGCCGCTGACATTGGTCTGGGAACCGGGAATGCGTTCCGTCAGTGCACTGAACGCCCGCCGGCCAGCACTGCCCATGGCGTACACACCGGGAACCTCGCGGGTCGCTATGCCGGCCAGCTTCTGCACTACGGTTTCCTCGATCGTGGTGTCGCCGCGATCGGTGTGCAGTGCGTCCCTCGCCTTCACTTGTTCCAGCGMGCCGCCGCGCATCTGATCGTCGGGTGTGGCCATGACGCCGCTGGCAGTTCCGGGKGTTTTKGGTGTCTCTGTCATGGAAAACATCTCCTCGTGGACTGGTGATCGTACTTACACCGGTAAAGACGAAACCCGACAGGAATCGTCACGTGATKGCGCAGATTATTTTCCTCGCTGGGCAACGGAGCCTCGGCATGGTTCCCGGCGTTKCCMGGCTGTGGCATATTTGGCCAGATACCGGTAAGTCACCGGACGGGATGGACAGCGCATGGGTGATCATGGCCCCGGCTTCGAACCGGACCTGGACGAAGGGAGCATCGTCGCCCGTGCCCAGGACGGCGACCTGGCAGCATTCGAACACCTGGTGCTCACCTATCAGTACAAAATTTTTCGGCTGGCGTATCGGATGCTCAACGACCATGGCGAAGCCGAAGACATCGTGCAGGAGACTCTGACAACGAGCTGGCGAGGTCTTCCCATGCTCGCTGACGTCGATGCATTCGGTGGCTGGATCTACCGGCTGGCGACGAACAAATGCCTGGACCTGCTGCGTAAGCGGTCCGCCCATGCCGTGAACTGCATCCAACCTGAGGACATGGACACCAAACCCGAAGCCTGCGCCCGCGCGGTGCCGGCCGGTTCGGATCCGGCCCATGAGGCCGAATGGTCCGCCGAACAGGATGGCCTGACCGCAGTCCTAAACACGCTTCCCCCGGCACAGCGGGCCTGCTGGCTGCTGCGGGAAATGCACGGACGCAGTTACGCCGAGATTGGTGTCACACTGAAGATCAGCCCGACAGCAGTTCGCGGCACACTCGCCCGGGCGCGGCACCAGATAGCAGAAGGGATGAGCGAATGGCGCTAGAAGACACCCCCCGGCTCGGCTGCGGCCGAAGCATCGACCGCATCTGGGCCACCATCGACCGGCCACCCACCGCACACGAAGAACATTGTGAACAATGCCAAACTGCCAGAACCCGACTGCAAAGACTCGGCGAAGCAACCCGTTCACTGTGCGAAAGCGACCTTCACGATCCCGCACTGAAACCCCGTCCCGGGATCGAAAACGCCATCATGGATGTGGCTCGCGCCGAAGTCCGCCGCGGCAGCAGAATCCTTCTGCGCAGCGCAAACAACGGCACCACGGAGATCAGCGAACAGGCCCTGAGCTCCCTCATCCGAGTCGCGGCAGCAGCGATCCCCGGCGTCCACTCACGACGCTGCCACATCGAAATACGCTCCGCCACCGCCAGCCTCGCCGGTGAAGACCACCCCTCCGGAACCGCCGGTACCGCCACCACTGCCGGTCCTCGCCTCATCGTCAATCTTCGGGTTGCCGCCGMCCCGGGCATCGTCATCCCTCGAACAATGGAGGCGTTGCGACGCGAGATCAGCAACGCGCTTCCGGCCGGCGTCGGTATCGGCGCCAGAACCGTCAACATTACTGTTGAGGACCTCTACGATGTCTGAGCAATCCCTCCAAGGCTCCATCATCACCAKCCAGCTCATCGCCTCCATCGCCACACGCACCACACTGGAAACACCCGGAGTCCTCAGACTTGAACCCACGATCCAAGGCTTCCTGGCGCGGCTCGGTCCCGCCGCCTTGCAAAACCTCCGCAATCCCGGCAGCCAGGACGGCACCTTCCGGCAAAACGGCGTCACGGCGACAATCAGCGGCGGCACCGCACGCGTCCACCTCGACATCGCCACCGACATCGCCTACACCGCCCTCGACGTCGCCGAAACAGTTCGACGACGCGTGCGTGAAAACATAAGCCACACCGGCCTCACACCCGGCACGATCGACGTCACCATCCTCGCCATAGAGCCCCACCGCGGCGCAACAACGCTGTAACCCGGGGGCAATCACCGGCTCCACTACCCGGTCKCGCAGCCAGGGGGGCCAACACCGCCGACCCTACCCGGCTGCCACCTTGTATTCAAAGCCAGCAGGGCGCCAGAGACCCGGCAGCACGGATTACAAAGGGAAGAGGCACAACAATGGAACTGGTTCAGCTCATCCTGATCATCGCCGGAATCGTCGTCGTCCTGKCGGTCCTGTCCGCGCTGATGTCTTTTGGCCGGCGCAGAGGTGAAAAACGGGTACATGACAAACGACGGGCCACGGACGGGGACGCAACGACCCAGGACCCCAATGAAGACCGCCGCGACCCATAACGGTTGCCGTTTCTCACGCCCCTGCCCCGGTTGTGGCCCCGCACAGATCCCGCCCGAGCGGTCCGGGGGCACTTTGAGGGCGGCGGCACCGGTATCGCCGACCAAAACCGGCGTGTCCTCGTCAATGTGCCCCCGCCCGCCCGACGACGGCGGCAGCTTCCCCGGACCAAAGAACAGCGCCCCGGCAGGCCCGGACGCTGTTCCCCTCGGGTCTATTGGTTGAAATGCTGTTGGTTAGAGCTGGTAATCAGCTACCGTGGTGATGTTCTCGTGCACGCAGAGAATATTGTGCTCCGAGTCCATGAACCAGGCGCACTTCTCGGAGTCCGTTGTGCAAATGTGGTTCTCGGTCTTGAGATCCGGGAGATCGTAGTCCTGGAACGCTACGCCCTTGGCTTCCATCTCCCTGACGGTGCGTTCGATCTCGCTGACTTCGAAACTCAGGGTGGTRTGCTCTGAATGCATCCCATCCTTGACTGGCATCAGCTGCAGCATGGGGCCGCCTTCTGAGCCGAACATTTCGCTTCCGTCCTCAGCCACGCCGCGGTGCGGGAGTCCCAAGGTGTCCGCGTAAAAATGCCGGGCACGCTCTGCATCATCGACTGGCAGGACTGTTGTGGCTTTACTGAGTACTAGGGACATTTCGCCACCTCCTACGAGCAAGATTTTACGCCGCAGCCCGGTGGAAAGAGCCCGCCAATTGCCCCCCCTCCACCACTGTCGCCCTATCACTTATGGCTGCCATAACGGGGTTTAGGCAGCCACAAGTGATAGGGCAACGGGAAGAGGTTACTTTTCTACGAGGGTCAGGACGTCGTAGGTGGCCACGATTTCGTCGTTCTGGTTGGTCAGGACCGCGTCCCAGGCCACCTCGCCGTATTCGTCGGTCTCGCGCGGGGTGATCTTCTTGGCGGTCAGGGTGACCCGGATGGAGTCCCCGGCCGCCACGGGCGTGATGAAGCGCAGGTTCTCCAGCCCGTAGTTGGCCAGGACCGGGCCCGGTGCGGGCTCCACGAACAGGCCGGCACCCCAAGCCAGGAGCAGGTAGCCGTGGGCCACGATGCCCGGGAAGAACGGGTTGGCCGCCGCGGCTTCCGGGTTGGTGTGGGCATAGAAGGTGTCGCCCGTGGAGTTCGCGAACTTCGTGATCTCCTCCAGGGACACTTCGCGCAGCCCCKAGCGGATGGCGTCGCCGATGTGCAGCGTGGCGAGGGACTTCCGGAACGGGTGCTGTCCCTCAGTCTCAAGCGTGAAGTTGCGGTCCGCGCCCGTGTGCCAGACGCCGGTGACCGCGGTGAGCATGTTGGGCGAGCCCTGGATCGCGGTGCGCTGCATGTGGTGCATCACGGAGCGGATGCCGCCGAGCTCTTCGCCGCCGCCGGCGCGGCCCGGTCCGCCGTGGACAAGGTGCGGGACGGGGGAACCGTGGCCGGTGGAGCTGCGGGCATCCTCGCGGTTGAGCATAAGAACACGGCCGTGGTGGGCCGCTATCCCGGTGACCAGCTGCTGCGCCACGGAGGGATCGTTGGTGCAGACCGAGGCGACGAGCGAGCCGCCGCCGCGGGCGGCGAGCCGGACGGCGTCGGCCAGGTCCGTGTAGCCGATCACCGAGGACACCGGGCCGAAGGCCTCGAGCGAGTGGACTTCCTCGGCCTCCGGGTCGGCCCAGCTCAGCAGGACCGGGGACATGAAGGCGCCGCCGTCGACGACGCCGACGCTCCCGTCCGCGCTGGTGACCTTCGGCGAATCGAGCGTGCCGTAGGCAAGCTCGCCGCCGGCGTMGAGCATAGAC
>NZ_JBFTHK010000058.1:0-25063 GCF_056394205.1 Arthrobacter sp. 10T413_2
AACAACACCGGCATCAAGCACATCAAACGCACTGCCCGCGGATACCGGAACCCGGCCAATTACAAATCGATTATTCTCATGAGAAGTGCCGTCCGGACGGCGGCATGACACTCATCCGGGATTCGCTTCCCCATGAACCGTGAAGAGCCGGTTTGACCTTTGTCAACCCACCTAAGCCTCTTCGGGTCCCCGTAAGCATGAAGGGGTAAATCCCGTGCTGCTGTCAGGAAGCAAATACCGTCAGCGCATTGACCATCATCGCTGCAGCGTTTTGTTGGCTTCGATCCGCAAGTATCCTGGAGCGGCCCTCGACCTGCGCATCCGCGTACGCCTCGGGAATCAGTATCCGTTCCAAGTCGGTTTCCAGATCGACAATCTTGCAACCGACGATCGGGTAGTCGGCAAAGTTGGACCAGACGCCTACATCAAGGTTGGGTCCAACCTGGAGCCCGGCGATACCTCTTGCCCCGGCGGCCAGACACGGAGTGCCCACTGCCAGGCTCTGCATTGCGCCTCTTCCGGCTGAKACGCTAAAGACTGCCTTATTCATCAGGCGCGGGACATCGTCAGCAGGCACCCAGCCGCGCATGACGACAGAGACGTTCGGGTAGTCAACAATATAGTTTGCCAGCTCGCGATCAACTCTGTTCCGCTCGGGACCGTCTCCCAGAATCTCAATGTCCCAATGGATGTTTCGAGCCTGGTGGAAGAGGCCGCTAATCAGAAGCTTCAGAGCTCGAACTTGGCTGCGTTTATCCTTGTCGATTCTTGACGCCATAACGATGGAACCGTGTCCGTTCACGATCTTCTMGTCGAGACCCAGGAGAGGATATTCGAATCGATCCATGTCCACGCCGTTGGGAGCAACATGGACGCGCTCCGGTTCGATTCTGCACAGGTCCACCAGAAGATCACCGATCTGCTCCGTGGTCACCAGAAAACCGTCAACCAGGTGCTGCCATGTGTAGACAAAGTCATGGTGAAAGCCATGGAACATGGCGACGACTTTGGTCTTCATGACCTCGTTCACGAACAGGGCAAATTTCCGCGACTCGAACGKCTGCGCGAATACCATGTCATAGCGGGGACCGTTGCGGACCTCTTCAGCAACTGCGGTCCAGTCTGCCCAGTCAACACGAATCACTTGGGCTCCGAMTTCCTCGCCCTTCTCAGCAACGAGCCCGTCCCGCACGACCAGCGTCACGTCGTGGCCGCGCTMAAGAAGCGTTGCCGCAGCCCCAACAACGTATTCGTGGAGCCCACCCCATTCGGCAACCGTATAGGCCGGTAACAGAATTCTCACGAAGTCTCCTCTACGGTCAAGATGTCAGTGGCCCGGTTCGGAGCGGTCAAACTCCAGACCCAAGCCGACCGATCCGAGGAGATCAACGAGAGACGCCAGCTGTTGATCAGAAAATTCAGCGTCCGCCGGGCACACAAGTGTGGAAACTTGGAGGTMAGCAGCGAAYAGGACGGCAACGGCAAGGAATGGATAGAGTTGCTCATTCCCGGCACGCTGTCCCGCGTGAAGCCAGGCATTGCTGGACAGCGTCAGACGGTCGAACGTAAACAGCCTGCCGGTCGCAATGTCGGAACGGACGACGTTCAGGCCGATTCTCCGGGTTGCATCCAGCGAGTTGATCCGCTCCGACCCAATGACCGCGTCMGTTTCAAGCGCCAGCTCGAGTCCTCCGCGCMACGTAAGCGTTCCAGCACCAGAGGACACGTTGGTCGGAACTATCTGTCCGTTGCCGGAGAAACGGCTGATGGCAGCCGCTACGTCTGACGACATTGCGAAGGGTGCGTGGAACCGTCCACCCATGTGCGAGCCGAAAACCAAAGTCGTGGCAACCGCTACCCTATCGCCCCAGTTTGATGCCGGCGAGGCATCCATCCAGAATTCCGAGACAACCGGAAAGGCGTMCAAGTATTCGAGATCGTKAGCCACGAGCCCGGCACGTCCGGATTTGTCGTTGATCCAAGACACCTTCATTATCGATTCACCAATTCCTGAATGCGCAATTCCGCTACTTCCGAATCCAATCCGTCGCTACCGCGCCGGTAGAGCGCCAGATCGGCCTCGCTCCGGCCTTCCACCGMACGCGCAAAGGCCTCAAGTGCCTTCGGCTCGTCTTCGAAGACATACACGGTGAAGGCGAATCGGTCATCTTGACTGATGGAGAGGGTGATTTGCCGCTTGAGGTCTGYCTCTTGCTCCAAGCCAGTCGGAGCGTCGGCGGCATCTGTATTCGTCCAAACGATAGCTGCAGGGRTTCGGCCMGGCCTGGCCATGAGTCCGGTCAGCCCTTGGAGCCGACTGCGAAGGGCCCGGTCCAGGATTTCCKCCGGCGCCTCCCTCKGGAGCTCCATTGAAGGRTTAAGTTCGCCCTCCAATCGCCCGMTAACGCCCAGCTTCTGCATGGCAGCGAGGTCCTCCAGCGTCACGTTCAGGAAGTCGGCGTATTCGCCGACGATCTTTCCGGTTTCATCTTCCTCGCAGAGGATGAAGCTGGTGCTCTTGAGCTTCTGCAGGCGGCTGGCCTTGTTGGCTACATTGCCCTGAACGTGAAGCGAACGAACTGCCAAGTGGTCTGGCAGGTACTTTCCGAAACTCTCCTMGAGCTTGCCCTTCTCCGCAATCTTGGGCCAAAGGATTGCTTTGCTTTCTTCCTTCAGTGCGGCGATGTCGTCATCGGAACCGGCGAACTGCAGCATGAATCGGGAAAGCTCGGCCGCGTACTTCTGCCGTGTGCCGTCTGAGTTACTCACCTGTGTCGGGTGCATGCGACGCAGGAAGAGCACCTTTCCCGTGTGTACCCAGGACACCCCTGACCTCATCATGCGCAACGCCAAATTGTGGTCCACGGCGCTGGAGATKGTCTCGTTGTATCGGAACTGCCGGATAAGGCGGGTCTCCACGAGCCACGTTGCGTGGCCCGGGGTTTGGCCGGTGACCAATGACACGGGCATGCAGAACTGTTCCCTGATGACGTGGAGGACCATCTCGCCGGTGATGTCGTCGAAGTTGACCCAGGAACCGTARCTGGCTTGAACGCCGGCCTTGATGCCGGAAAGGCTCACTTCGAGTCGCCAAGGCAACATAATGTCGTCGTCGTCGTGGACGGCGGTGAAGGTGCCTCGTGAAATGTCCGCCACCGTGTTTCTGGCGGCGGCGATCCCGCGGTTCTCCTGGTAGACATATTTGACGCGCTCATCGTCGAATGATTCGACTACAAGCCGGGTAGCGTCAGTGGATCCATCATCAACGACGATGAGTTCGAAATCTTCTACTGTCTGCGCCAGCACTKAGTTAATGCTGTCCCGCAGGTAGTCGGCCCGGTTGTAGGTCGCAATTGCAACGGTAACCAGGGGCGGGGCGTCTGCCGGGCGGTTCTTCCAACTGGTCACGTTGCGGATGTAGGTTTCGTCCTGCTCAAGCCGGTTGAGCCGCTCGGCAATGTCACCGGCTGAATCGGCACGGGCGGCCGCAGCGTCAGAGTCCTCCACGGCCGGAGCCACAAAGCAACGAATTCCCTCGGCAGAGCGCTGATCGAAGATCACTCCCATGCGTTTCATGCGCAGCTTGAGGTCGCAGAAGGCACGAGCGGCTTTCTTCTGTTTCTCGTCGAATCCACGAAGCCGCAGCAGTGAGTCCCGATCAACGAGCACCGGGCTTCCCGGAGCCCAGACGGAACGACTCACGGGCACACGTGCCGCGTCGGACCATTCCAGAGTGTCCGTCAACGCCGCCGTAGCGAGACGAGGCGGAAGGTCCCTCCCGGGGATGATGACCATACTGGCCGCTGCAGACCGGACAGACTCGATGGCGTCCTTCAGACCATCCGGACTAAACATCATGCAATCATCGAGCGCAAGAATCACCTCGCCCGTCGAAATTGCGACGCCCGCGTTTAACTGAAGGCCTGCACTGTCCTCGGGATCGCATCCGATGACCTGCATCCCGATCGACGGTCTGGACCGCAAATCCAACTCGATGTCGTCGGCACGCTCGCCGTCGACCAGCAGGATAATTTCGTGGTCTACCCCGCTCAATGCAGCGCCGATTGTCTTGGCCGACAGCCATATCCGATCGGCGCCTGAGGTCACGGCATTCACAATGACGGATACAGTCGCACGCTTGCTCAATTGAAACTCCCTAGTGGACTCGTGCGAACTACGCTGTGAACCGGACCGGGGGCGGCAGTCACGCTCGGCAGGTCGAGTTGGGAATACCAAAGTCTGCCAATGACTGTMGGTATTTGCTCGGGGGCCATTTCCGCGTGCCAAACCCGGACGCCGATCCGCATGGAATCAAAAGGTGTCTCGCTGGCGAGGAGGCGGGGGATTTTTGTCACGGTCCCTGCCTTCATGGCTGGAACATAGGCAAAAGTCCGTTGTAACGCCTTCGAGTAGTTCCAGTTCATGTCCCGAGGATMCAGGACTTCGGAGCCAGCCGAGACATTCTCCAACGTGAGCATGAATTGCTTGTCCGCATCCACATCGGCTAGGGCCTGAATCCCAATCGATAGAGAATTTCTCGGCACAAGAAGTTTTATTTCAAAGCTGTGGAGGCATTTATTATCGCCAGTCAATCTGTAATCCCTCGTCATAGTAGATTTCGCCGTATCTAGCGCTCCGCCAAAATGCAAATCCGCATGCTAATCGGGATGTTCCCCATACTTATCACTGTCAAAGACCCTAGCACGCTCGCCATGACCGATTTTCGACACCGTCAGGTATGGACTCCCCCGCTTGGCCGCGCCGCGTCCAAGCCCTTGATCTCCGATCAGATGACAGKAGAAAGTTTCATTCGCCGTCCACCTTTGCTTCACCCAGCCGAGACCCGAAGAACTCCTGGTGTGCCTCCTGGATATTCCGCAGGAAACGGTGCCGCGCGGGCGGCTCGTGGCCTTTGGACATCGGCTCCAGCACGAAACGGAGCCGTCCCGATGGGTCAATCCCGCCCGTTTCAGGATCAGTGGACCGTACTTGGGCGAACGGCGCGTAGTGTTCCTCGATGTGATCGAGGTCATTGGAGTTTTGGACATAGCGCACGAAGTTGGGGATTTCCGGCTCGGCATAGAGCCGGCGAAGGTTGACTCGCTCCGCAAAGTCCGCTTCTACGGCATCAATCGTGTCGTAGCCAGGGAATGCTGCATTCACGAACACTTTGGCAACCCAAGGAATGTAGTCACCCACGCGAGTCTGAGGCGAGAAACTAACAGCAAGCGACCCCGGTATGCGGCGCKAAATAGCCATAGCCGCATACCCGCCACCGCTGKACCCGGCCAGAACAATGTGCTCGTAGCCGCCGTCGACCGCCACCTGCTGGACAACAGCAGCGATGTCATCGGCAAGGTCCTGCTCCTTTGTGCCGATGTACCACCCKAGGGGAATCTTCTCCCCCAGTTCAAGGGTGGTGTCAGCAATCAGAAGGACGCCGGCGTCCRGGTTGCCGAGCGTCCGGCGCCATTCAAAGCGCGGGAGCTGGAACTTGGACCGCACCAGCGAGCCGTGGAAGCTCACAATCAGCGTCTTGGACGGCCTGGGAGCGTACAGGGTAACAATATCCAAGGGTCCGCCGGAAKGGGACGGCACAACGTACTCGTAATGCTGCGACGCCTTGTGGTCGATCTCGCTGGCCGAGTCGATTCGGCGGATCTCTACAGCGTTCCGCTCGTCCCAGGCCGTGCCGGTGGTTGTTTCTTGCAAATTCACAGAGTCTCTCCTGTTTCGAAGGCGCCCACGTTGGAGCCTGTCAGTGCAAGCGGAGCTTCCTCCGCCGGGGTATCGGGAATGGTTAGAATTTCCGGCTGCGCTACGTGGTCACCGACGGACTTTTGTCCGTGCCCGGACTCGGCGATAACCCGGAAGGTCCGTTCGTTGAGCGGATACCACCGTACAGGGCCGCCGAACACGGACAAAAGGTTGCGTTCAACTGTCCCGACCTCGTATTTGTGTTCATCCGTTTCCCAGTTGTAGGGCGGCTCATCCGTCCACACGGACACAGCGTCTGCTGTGTGACCGCTGCGCAGCTCGCGGCTGTACTGGAATGCGGTGGGATCGTAGACGTTGACTTGCGCGGACCGCACGCGGTCCGTCGCTTCGACCCGGATAAGACGCCCTTCGTGGAAGGCTTCCATGAGCTCGTTTGAATACGATGAGTMGATGGAACTCGTGTGAAGCAGGCTCGGATAGTGCATCAGGCCAATCCTCTGTCCCTTCGCGGCCGCAACTGCCAGATGCTCCAGCATCAGCTCGGCCACCAAGGAGTCGGCGCCGAAATCGCCGACAAGCAGGATATCAAGTTCCACGTCCTGCTGATTCGTGCCGGACGGCAGGAACCGTGCAGGTGCAGGGAACGCACGTTCGGCAAGCGGGAAGTCCAAGTAGCCCGTGTGCTCGCCGGCCTGGATCTTCTTGTGCCAGTGCTCGTAGGAGTCGCGGTAGGACACCCGGTCGGGCGACCTGTACCCGAGGCGGAAATMCTCCATGGAAAGGTTCGAGGATCCGACGAGGGACAGCGTCAAGGGAGCCTCGCAGACTTCCAGGGGCTCGCTGTCATTGACGAGGGCCATGTAGCGGAGGATGAACTCCGTGTCCGCAGCCTTCCGGACGGAATCCCAGTGACCMAGGTGCTCCCGGATGGTGGCGGTGTGGAACATGGTAGAAACGTGGGCCKGGGTGATGAAGGCTCCGCGCCATCCCCGGTAGTGGAAGAAGAGGTCTTCGTCCGCGCGCGTCCAGGGAGCGGAAACAAGCCTTCCGTCGCTTTGCTGCCGGGCACCCCGGACCAGTCGCTCGATCTTCTGCGGGTGCTGCCAGTCGTCACCGTCGAAGATCGTGATGAATTCGCCCTGAGCCATGGTGTAGCCGATGTTGCGCGACGTGTACGCACCGGCGTTGGGCTCGTTGAGCACCACTTTAATGCGTGCGTCCACGGTCAGCCACTTGTTCAGCCGTTCCGCGGCGTCCCCGCCGGAACCGTCGTCAACGATGATGATTTCGATGTTCCGGTAGCTCTGATCCAGGGCCGACTGAATCGCGAGATCCGTGTACTCGTCCGGCTTGTAGACGGGCATGACGATGCTGACGAGCGGGCCGTCCGTCACCGGGGTAGGCACCTCTGCCTTCAGCCGGAGAAATGCCGGGGCGGACCCTTCGGCGAGGGAAAGCCGGGAAAGCCCTGCCCGCACGTAGATGTCGTTGATCTCGGCGAGCCAGCGCTCGGCGTCGGCTGAACTGTCTTTGAACGGGTTGGCAGCGTTGGCACGGTAGAGGTGGAGGTCGTTGCCGTTCAGTTCGTCGGCCTTGTAGAGACCTTGAAGCCTGATGACTTCCCCGCCCTKACCGGTCCGGGCCAAGGCGTCGAGGAAGAACTCCCCGCGGCGCTTTTTGCCGAACGGCTTTGCGCCGAGCCGCTGGTAGGCGTATTTGTACAGCGTGGCAGCGTTCAGGATGTCGTCCTGGAGAATGTTCTGCCGGAAGCACAGGTCGGCCAGATGCAGGAGTGCTGAGCGCGGTGCCTTGTCCAGGACGGGCTCCACGCTGCGCCGGCTTTTCCCCCCGATCCGGTACATTTCCAGGGCAACCGACATGTCCCGCCAGCCCCACCGGCCCATGGTTGTCGCGCTCACCAGCACGTCGCGGCCATCAACGGAGTGCAGCTTGGTCAAACGCTGGGCAAGACGTGCCTCCGGGATCCGGGAGCGGGCKCCCCATTCGACGAGAGCCCCGGGGCGCGGGGCCGGCGGAGTCGCGGCCAGCTTGGCCCGTGCGGCGATGGCGCGTTTGGTTGCCTGCCGGGACGCCCTGAGAAGCCGGTCCACGTACAGCGCACCGACCGCCAGCGCGGCTGCGAAGAACACCACCACCAGCCCCAGGAGCCACGCGTTGCGTGYGTAGGCAGCCGCAACAACCAGGGCGAAGAGGACAGCGAAGCAAGCGGCGGCCGCTTTCTTCTTCGGGGACAGGCGCGCAATTCTGCGGAGAGCTTGTTGAAGTTTCATTCGCTGAGCATCCTAAACGTGCGGTTTGGTGGTGTAAGCGGAAGGGGAAGGAACGGGCACCCGGGCGAAGTGGCTGCGCATGGCATCGAGCCGCGCTCCTGCCGAAGGGCCCGGAAGGGCGCCKATCTGCGGCGGCKGGACGAAACCGTCCCATTGTTCGGCCACGCTCTGCAGGAAGATGCTGTCGTCCGGATTMCAGGTGTGGCCACCGTGTGAATCCGCGCCGGAGTGGCGTTGCATCATGTAGTTCTGGCCGTGGGAGCGGTAGACCAGTCCCCYGGCGGCCTGAACGGCCTGCAGGAGGCAGCGGTCGACGGCGCGGTGGACGGGCCGCCATCCGCCCAGTTGCCGCAGCTCGTCCCGGCCGAGCATCATGGTGCCGCCGGCAACGTGGTCCGAGTACTGCTCCCCGAGCGGCGGCCGGCGGGTGGTGATGTCCAGGCTTTCCAGATAGACGAATTCAACTTGTGCCCCCACCAGGGTGGCGCCGCTGAAGTCTTTTGCGTGGACGAGATCCCGCAGGTGGTGCCGGCCGTACCAGTCGTCGTCGTCCATCTTGCAGACCAGATCGCCGCTGGCGGCGCGGACTCCGGTGTTCAGCACCTCGCCAAAAATCATCTCGGCCGGAACGGAGCGCAGCTGCAGCTCGCCGGGATAGGCCTCGACGGCGCGCCGGACCTCGGGCAGGTCGGCGTCGAAGCCGTGCAGCACCACCACCACTTCCAGGGCTTCCCAGCTCTGGCGCGCCAGCTGTCCCAGTGCGGCGGCCAGCTTCTCGGGCCGGCGGGTGGCCAGGACCACGCTCACGGACGGCAAGGGAAGCAGGGGCTTGCCGAGCTGGCCCAGCAGGGTGTTCCAGACGGCCTTAGGGCTGTAGAGGTCCAGTGCCGTGCGTCGCAGTTCGATCGACTTCGATTCCCGCAGCACCGTCGGGTCGCCGGCGTCGAATGCCTGGATACAGTTCACCAGCTGATCGCCGAGCAGGGAACGTACCGGCGCAGCCAAGTCTCGTGCCAGCAGCGGCACGCCGGCGACGGCGAGCTGGCTGAGGCGCCGTGCCAACTGCCAGTCCAGGCCGCCAAAGCGGGTGCCGTCCAMCTGAAGGTACTTGTGGGGGCGCAATTCCKCGAGGCCGGCTTCGCTCAGCTCTCCCCCGTGGCCGAGCTCGCCCGGTTCGAGTGCGCGCGCCGGATTATCGGCGTAGGGCAGGAATCCCATGGGCGAAACGACGGCGGTATCGACCGGGGGCAGTACGGTCCCAGGCGGTGTCCAGACCGGCGGGGTGACGCGTCCGGGGTTGTCCGCTGTCTGCCCGCTCAGCTGCTCCGTGAGTTCGGCAGGCCCGACCAGCACGTCGACGGAATAGATGTCATCCGGCTCAGGCTGCAGGAGCTGCTCCGTCATGAAGCTGCCCAGGGCGTCCCCGGCGAGCCAGGCGCTGGCCGCGGGCTCCGTGATGCCCACCCGCAGTCCGCCCAGCACCGGCCGCGGCGCAGCAGGGGCACAGCAGCCCAATGCGGCCAGGGCGGCAGCATGCACGTTCACCCATTTGCCGCCTTCAACCACGACGGCGAAGCCAAGCCCGGGCACGGTGAGTGCGGTTGCGCYGGCCTTGATCTGGAGGCTGCGCGGGGTCCAGACCGGGAGATCGGCGGCCGGGAAGAGTCCGCGGATCACCAGCACAAACCGTTGCGCCCGTCCCTCGCTACGGAACAGGGGAAGCAGTGCCCGGGCCTCGGCCAGCGACTCCGCCTGCACAACGTAGGTGGCCCACCAGAGTTGGTCCGCGGGGACGGCGTGCTGCCAGCCGGCCCCGGTCCGGGGATCACGGTGTTCCCAGTCCGTGCGGGCGTAGTCGAGTCCAAGGTCCAGTGCCAGCTCAGCCATTGAGTGGTCCGTGGAGCTGACCAGGACGCTCTTGATCTGCATGCCCCTAGCCCCCGGCCCGGCCGGTGCGGGCCTTCAGCCGGCCCAGGATGTAGGCCGGGCCCTTGCGGGCAATTGCGCGGGCACGGGAGAGGCCCCGGTTCGGGGCAAGGCCCTGCTCCAGTCGGCGGCGTTCGATCTCGGACTTCTTAAGCCGCGCCTCGAGCTGCCGGATCTGCTGCTCATAGTCGTGGCGCGTGGCGCTGTCAGCCAGGTCCCGGACCACKATATTCAGGTCAAGAGTGGCGGCAGCGCCTTTGCGCAGGTGGAGTTTGGGCTTGGGCCGACGGAAGTCGTGCAGGCCCAGGGCACTGCCGGAGACCCATCGCTCGCCGCCGGCGCTGCGCGCAGATTGCTCGGGGTCGCCGGAGCCGGACAGCTCCCGCAGGGTGGCCGTCGGCCAGAGTTCGATCGCACCGGGCTGCCCGTCCACCAGTGCCCTGAGGACTAGGGCCTGCGTCTGCCGCAGGGTGTCGATCATGGCCTCCAGCGAGTGCAGGGCCACGGCCGTCCCGGCGCTGAGCACCAGGGTGTAGGAGGACTCGGCAATGCGCTGTCCGTCGGTCCGGACAAAGGCGAAGCGGCGGTCCGTGGCCAGCCATTCCTCGAGCTTGGGCCGGCCGCCGTCTTCCACGAGTATGTCCACGGCGAAGTCCTGGCACGCCGAGCCGAATAGCGATGCGACGGTCCCGRCAATCTCYAGCTCCGTAGCTTTCGCGGCCCGGATCAGGATCCGGACAAGAGGAGTCTCCCGCCGCGGCGTGTGCAGGGCCTTGAGTGCAAAGCMGGCCTCGCGCAGCTCTTCTTCAATGGACGCTGTCACTGCGTGGCTTCCCCTATCCACCTACGCTTGCCCCCACGKGGGTGTGCGGCCGGCTGGAATCCGCAGGCTCCTGCTGGTTCCAGATGCCCTTGGTGTCAATGACCTGCTTGCCCTCCAGGGCCACGGAGTCAAGTGTCAGGAATTCGTCGTGGTCCACCAGGAGCATCACGAGATCTGCCTTGGCTACAGCTTCCTCCATGCCGTGGAGGCGCGCGAGTCCGGACGCTGTCAGGGCAGCGGGGAGTTCCTCGACGTTCGGGTMGACCACCAGCACGGTGCTGTCCGGCAGCTGCCGGACCAGTTCCTGGACGATCGTCACCGACGGCGACTCACGGACGTCGTCGATGTTGGCCTTGAAGGCCAGTCCGAGGACAGCTACGGTGGCGCCCGGCTGATCGGCCAGTGCCTGAACTGCCTGCCGGACCACGTGGTGGGGCTTGGAGTCGTTGACTTCACGCGCCGTCCGGATCAGTCCGGAGTGCTCCGGGACGGCGTCCACGATGAACCAGGGGTCGACGGCGATGCAGTGGCCGCCGACGCCGGGGCCGGGGMGCAGAACGTTCACGCGGGGGTGGTGGTTCGCGAGCTCGATCAGCCTCCAGACATCGATGCCGAGGCTGTCGCAAATCAGCGAAAGCTCGTTGGCGAAGGCGATGTTGACGTCGCGGAACGTGTTTTCCACTAGCTTGGTCATCTCTGCTGTGGTGGCATCCGTCAGCAGGATTTCGCCTTGGCAGATGACCTCGTACAGCMGCTTGGCCAGCTGGGCGCCTTCCTCGGTGAGGCCGCCGATCACGCGGTCGTTGGTGACGATTTCGATCATGATCCGGCCCGGCAGAACGCGCTCCGGGGAGTGCACAACGTGGACGTGTTTCTTTCCGGGAGCTGCGTCGAGTGAGAGGTCGGGCCGCAGTTCCATGAGGTGGGCGCCCAGGCGTTCGGTGGTGACGGGAGGCGACGTCGATTCCAGGACTACCAATTCGCCACCGCGGAGCTTCGGCGCGAGGGCCTCGACCGCGCTGCGGAGGTAGGAGAGATCGGCGCCGTTGCCCTCAGCCAGCGGGGTGGKCACGGCAATAATGTAGGCGTCGGCCGCAGGCACGGTGGTCATGGCCACGAGGTTGCCCAAGCTGACCGCGCCCGAGACCACCACGCCCATGTCGGGTTCCACGAAGGGAACCTCGCCACGGTTGACGGCGTCGATGGTGGACTGCTTCACGTCGACGCCGGCCACGAGCTTGCCTTTGGCGGCGAAGCTGGCCGCGGTGGGCAGGCCGATGTRGCCGAGCCCGATGACGGCAACATCAAAAATCGTCTCGTCCATGTCTTCCCTAAACTAAAATGTGGTCTTCGGGCGAACCGAAGAACTGAATTTTTGAAGTAGCCAGGAGCTCTTCATTGGTAATGGGCCAGGTGTGGGAGGCCACGTCGGCGCCGCGCATCTGGCAGTAATTGAAGCGGTCTGCCGAGTAGATCCGTGCGCCGGCCTCGATGACGTCGCTCAGGAAGCGCGAGTCCTCTCCGCGTGGCACGGGCTGGAACGGAAAACGCCTGAAGGTGTCCGTGGCGGCGAAGATGGTCGGTCCGRAGACTGCTTCGACGTAGCGGTGTTCCAGTTGCGKGTTGCGCAGGATGGTAKCCCCCGCCCCGGCCAGGTGCATGTAGTGCGCCCGCTTACCCACAACTTCGGCTTCGGAGTACATCATGGCGTGGACCTGGTCGCCCAGGTACAGCGGGCTGTACAGGTCGTCGTCGTCCCATTTGGTGGCGAACCGGCCGTCGGCCTTCGCCACGAGGGAATTGAGGCACTCACCGAGCATGGTCTGTTGCGGTTCCTGAAGAACCACGACGTCGAGTATCCCCGCTTCMAGGCATTTGCGCCGGAACGCGGATTCGTTGATCTCAAACCCRTGGGCGAGGAACACCAGCTGGACGTCCACGCCCTGCTGGGCGGCCACCCCTGCGATGACATGCTCCAGCTGCTGCGGCCGGAAGCTCGACACGAGGACTGACACCTGGGCGCGGGGGCCCTGGGCGGCCAGCTCGGGCCGGGCCGCGGCCGCGATGCTCTGTGCCCGGTGGCTGAAGGTGTGCTCGGCCCAGATCCTGCGCTGGGCCTTGTGGACCAGGCGCTGGGCATAGTCCGGGTTGGCGGTCAGTGCCTTCAGCAGGTGTGCGGCATCTTCGCGCGTGGMGGCCGTGGGGATTTCATTGCCCGGGAAGAATTMCGTGATGGCAGCGCTGGGGGTTGAGACCACGCAGGATCCGGCCGCGGTGATCTCAAAAATCCGCCGCGCGCACATGGACGGCGAGTCCGTGACGGAATTGACGTTGAGGAATACTTTGTACGCCTTGTAGGCGGTCAGCATCTGTTTGTAGGACAGGGAGCCCACAACATGCTTCTTCAGGATCCCGGGGAACTGATACTGCGGCTGCCGGCCGAGCTGCCKGGAAAAGATCTCAAAGCCGGGGCGCTTGGCCGCCGTCGCATCGACGGCCGCTCCCAGCAAGTACTCCATCTGCCGACGGCGGTCCTCGTACTTATGCGCAAAGTACATTCCAGCGAAGGCGATCTCCCGTGCGTGCCAGCCGTGCCGGGGCCGGGCCGGGTTGTGGATCCGCGGCTGCGCCGCGAACGGCAGCACGGAAATCCGGTTGTGGCCCAGGTCCTCGCGGTAGCGGGGAAGCATGTTGGAGTCAGTGGTGAAGACGTGGTCGAAGAGTTTCGCAGCAGGCAGGAAGTCCTCGTAGTGGGGCGGGTCTTCCTTGTTCCAGAAGACCGCCGGAAGTCCGCCCGCCCGGCAACCCTCAACGAGGTCGCGGAAGACCGGCGAAGGCCCTGCGGGGCTTGTGATTTTTCCCCGCCAGAGTCCGGCGTTGCCGGCCCAGGCGKATTCGACGACGACGAAGTCCAGGGCCTCGTCACGCAGCTGCTCTTCCCAGCTGTCCGGCCTAAGCGCCACGACCGTCMACTCGGCGGAGAACGCAGCAGCGGAGAAATCATCCATGATGATGCCCACGCGCAGCTGGGGATTCCTTGGCTCAGCAACGCCAACCTCGGCTTCACAAAAGATCAGGTGCCGGCCGCGTCCCAAGCCGCGCCAGGMCCCTTCCGCCCCGCGGACACCGGAAAGGCTGGCCTCATCGCGTTCGGCGGTGCTGMGGTGCAGGTAGCTCTTGACCTGTCCCATGCCGCCTTGGCGGGCGTGCCACAGCGCGCGGCGCCAATACGCCGTCTTGTCTCGAAAACTCATTGGCTACCTGGACCGCTTCCAGCCGTTGGGAAGCAGGGTGGTACGCATTTCGGGCAGGCTCGCCATCAGCTCAGCACGGATTTGGCGGCCGTAGTCGGCATTGCCCTCATTCATGCGCCAGATGAAGTTCCGGTATTCCTTGGCGACTYCGTCCGGGGTTCCGTCCATGATGAAGTCGCCCTTGTCGATCCAGATGGCGCGGTTGCACATGCCCGTAATGGTCCCGAGGCTGTGGCTGACCACAAACACCGTCCCCGCCTGGTTCGTGACCGTCTCCATCCGTTGCTTGKAACGTTCCTTGAATTGGGCATCGCCGGTGTTCAGGGCCTCGTCGATGAGCAGGATTTCGGGGTCCACCGCAGCCGCAATGGCAAAGCGGAGGCGCGCGCCCATGCCCGAGGAATAGGAATTCATCGGGTGGTAGACCTCGTGCTCCAGCCCGGACATCTCCACGATGTCATCGAACTTGGCATCGATTTGGGCGTGGCTCATGCCCATGGCCAGGCAGCCGAGCCGGATGTTCTGGGCGCMCGAGATGGAGCTGATCAGTGCGGCGTTGACGCCCAGCAGGATGGGGTTGCTCGCGGCGTAGACGGTGCCGGAGTCGGGGATGATCAGCCCGGCCAGAACCTTCATGAGTGTGCTCTTGCCTGAACCGTTGCGGCCAATGACGCCAATGGAGTCACCTTGATTGGCCACGAATGAAATCTTGCTCAAAGCCGTGGTCTTTACCGCTGTGTCGCCGAGACGGCGGTTCCTCAGGCTCTTCAACATGGAGGTCCGGGCATTGGTCCGCCCGGGAGTATGGTTCTTGGTCCGATAGACGACCGAAATGTCATCCACGACCACTGTTGGCTCCAGGATGGGGCCGCCCGATGCCTCAAACACGTCCATAGCTCTCCTCCCCGCGCCAGAAGACAAAGAGTCCCACGGCGACCGATCCCAGTGCCCACAGCCCCAAAACTGCCCAGGCCCGCCAGGACGGTGTGGTGTCGTAAAGAACCGTGTCACGGATGACCTTGATGACCTGGAAAACCGGGTTGAAATCCATGATGGTGCGCATCACCGGGTACTTGCCAAAGCGCTCCTCGGCAAAGAAGACCGCCGAGGCATACATCAGGAATCGAACCACAAATGTGAGCAGCATGCTGAGATCCGGGACCTTCATGATCAACGGTGCCAGCATCATGCCGATCCCCAGGTTGAACAGGAATTGCAGCAGGATCGCCGGAATGATCAGGAACCACCGCCACGTGATTTCCTCGGCCGGTGCCGTGAAGATCACGAAGAGCAGCATGACGATCGTCACGGGAATGTTGGAGATGAGTTCCCGCACGTTGAGCGCCAGGGGCAGGGCCGCCCGGGGAAACTGGAAGGCCCGGATCATGGACTTGTTACTGGTGAGCGACTTGGCCCCACCCAGGATGGACCGCGTGCTCATCTGGAACGTAAAGACGCCGATGATCAGGTAGCCGATGAAGTTTTCAATGCCCTTGCTGGTGCTCAGGAATACGCCAAAGATCAGATAGTAGCTAAGACCGCTCAACAACGGGGTCAAGACGAGCCATGCGGTACCCAGGTTGTTTTTGTMGTGGCCGCTCTGCACCCTGGCGCGGGCATCGAACAGGATGAAACTCCGGCGGTCCCACAACTGGACCAGATAGTCCAGGAAATCGGGTCGCTGCCCMACCTTGCTCAGCCGGGCAAGGTTCACGGGCACCGAGACGGTGGCGGGTGCCTCCGTCTGCGCGGCTTCGGTTTGTTCCGCTTCCGTTTTTTCTTGGATGCTCATCTAGTTACTCCCAGCATTTCCAACTCTCGTGCCAGGGCAACCGCGTTGGCGGCCCATGTTCTTTCCTGCAACACGCGTTCCCGGCCGGCAGCTCCGAACTTTGCTGCAAGCTCCGGGTCCGAAAGCAATTCCCGGATAGCCATGGCGAAGGAGGCAGGATMCCCCGCCGCCGCCAGAAAGCCGGTCACTCGGTCTTCGACGATTTCCGCCAGTGCCRGCAGGTCGCTGGCCACTACGGGCCGTGCAGAGGCCATGGCTTCCACGGGTTTGAGGGGTGTCACGGATCGCGTCACCTCCAAGTCCTTGCGCGGGACAACGAATACATCCAGCGCTTGATGGTACAGGGCCGTCTGGCTCCGGGGCACGCGGCCTGTGAAGATGATGCGATCGGCGTAGCCGCTTCGCTGCGCCTGGATCTGCAGCGCTGGCAGGGAAGAACCGTCGCCGACTATCAGGAGACGGAGCTGAGGCAGGTCCCCCGCGAGTAGCACAAACGCGGCCAGAAGGTCCTCAATCCCTTCATAGGGTACCAAGCTGCTGACTGTGCCAATGAATTGCCCGCCTTCTGMAAGACCGAGCTCGCGCCGGGCGCTGGCTTTCTCCTGCGGCTCGGAGAGAAAATCACCGCCAACAGCGTTAGGGGCAATCAGGACCTTGCTCTCCGGAATCCCGGCGGCGACGATGTTCGCCTTCATGGCTGTCCCGAGGGTCAGCACCAGGTCAGCGTCCTGCATGACGGCCGTTTCCCGGTTCTGAAACAGCCGGTATCTCTCGCTGTTCCGGGCCTCGGGGCCGCGGGTGGAGGCCCACGTGTCGGCCAGCTGGCCGCGGACCTCGTAGACCCAGGGAATGCCGAGGGCCCGGGCCACGGCACGCACTACCAGTCCGTTGACGTAGTGCGTGGTGGTGTGCAGGACGCTCGGTTTGAAGTCCAGTGCCACGGCGAGCAGTTGCTCCGCCTGCTGCTGCAGCCGGGCGTCAATGGTCTGAGCCATCGTCGCGGGCAGGAGCCGGTGGTACCGGACGCCGTCCACGGTGTCTGCGGCTTTGGCCAGGAGCTTCCCCACCTGCACGGGATAGCCCAGCCGGGTGACCGCCAGCACTTCCCAACCGGCCGCCTGCTGCGCCAGCAGCGTGGAGTGGGAGCGCTGGGCATAACCGCTGGCCGTGTGCGGCAGGGAATTTGTCAGAAGATGAAGGATCCGGCCGGGAACCGGGGCGTAGTMCCGGCGCTCCAGCGACGGCGATGCGTCCGCCAGAATTGCCGCCTCAGCCGCCAGGCGCGCCCGTTGCCGCAAGCCCGCCGCTCCCGCGCCGTCGAGCGCCACCACAGCTTCGCTGACGGCGCCGTCGTACCAGAGCCGCCGTGCCCGGGCCTGCTTTGCATGCTGCGCCGTGCCTGCCTTGGCCAGCAAGACATCCGACACCTCCGGCAGGTTGGCGGCGAGGGCGACGTCGGCCAGCCGCCGCGCGCGCTCACCTTTGACATTGCCGCCGGCGGCGATGCGCAGCCGGCGTTCGACGTCGGAGCCGTCTCCGGCGGCGAGTGCCGCGAACAGCACCACCGCGGAGGTGGAGTCTTTCGGGGCCAGTTGGCACAGACGCTTCGCGACCGGAAGCACGGCCGAGGGCATCCTGCGCGAAAGCTGCAGGAACAGGATGACAGGATCGTCGGTCAGGTGCTGCCTGACGACGCTCTGGGCCAGCCTGACGTTGTTGAGGAGCTGCATCATCGGTTATTGCGGGTTTCCGCGAGCAGTTCGGTGATGAGATCCATGTAGCGGCCGGCGAGTTGCCCGTACTCGGCGTTCGCTTTGACCCACTGGCGGCTGTCGCCGTTGCGGACCAGGCGGCCGCGGTCGGCCGCCAGTTCGCGCCACAGTGCCGCCAGCTCTTCCGGATCACTGGCCACGATGTCGCCGGCCTCGGCGTCAGAGACGATTCTGGCCGCTTCTCCACGCACCACGGCCGTGATATGCCKGCCGATGGCCAGGACCTCATAGGTCTTGGACGGCACAGTGGTTTCGAAGGACTTCCAGTCGTCCCGCAGGGAGACGATGCAGGTGTCAGCCGATGAGTAGCGTTCCAGCATGTCGTCACCGGTCAGGGGCGGGTGGAAGGTGACCGGAGCCTTCAGCTCACGTGCCAGCTTCTCCAGCGCAGGCCTCTGCGTTCCGTGGCCCACCATGTGCAGGTGCATGGAATCCCCCACGAGGGCGCTCGCGCGGATCGCGACGTCGAGCTTCTGGCTCTCGCCGTGGTTCCCCAGGTACAGGGCCTCGAAGACGTCCCGGTCGGGTTCAGGCGGTCCGACGACGGGGATGGCGTCCAGGTGCACGCCGTTGCTGACGGTGGCCACATTGCGGACCCCGCGCGACCGCAGCGTGGCGGCGAAGCCCTCCGTGACGGTGACCACGAGGTCCGCCCGGTGCTGGACAAAGTCCACCACATGTTCCACAACGCTCTTGACGCTGCCTTGGACCAGACGGGCGTCACGGGCCAGGTCCGGCCAGGCATCCCGCATTTCCACGATCAGCGGGACCCGGCGCATTCTGGCCAGGGCGTAGCCGGCCGCAAGTGACGGCAGCCCGGGGGCCGTGACAATGACGACGTCGGGCTTGCGGACCATCATTCCGGCCGGGACTGACAAGAAAGCCGAATAGCACTGATCCAGCAGCCGTGCGGCACGGGAGTTGCCGTGGCGCAGGTACGGAACGTGAAGAATTTTCTCGGTGAACTGGCCGTTGCGCAGCCGGAACGGCCTGCCAGCCATCCAGCGCGGGAGGGCCCGCCTGCCGAAGGGGTAGTGCGCCACCGGCGTTACGACGTCGACGTTCCAGCCCGAGTGGGAAAACTCCTTGATCATGGCCGTCCAGCGCCGCTGTGGCGGACTCTGTTCGGGCCAGTAGGAGTGGGTGATCAGCGTGATCTGCAGTCCGTCACTCGTGGTTTTGGCCGCACTCGACTCCATCAAGACTTGATCTTGCATGGGTGTCAGGACTTACGGGTGCGCGGAAGACCAGTGGCTTTTTTCGAGCTGATGAACCTGAAGTAGACAAAGCCCAGGCCCAGCAGGACAAGCACGGTGATGGCCTGAACAGCCAAGGGGCTACCGGTGGCAACGGCCACTGCAGCCTGGACCTCTGACTTCACCATGACGGGAGGGTCGGTCGGCGTCGCGATGACGGCGGGGGCCGTCGACGGCGCGGCCGTGGGGGTGGGCGTGGGGGTCGGCGTCTCCGACGGGGTTTCTTCAACGACGGGAGCCGGGGCAACGGGTGCAACGACAGCCGGGGTTTCCACCACGGGAGCGGGCGTTTCGAGKGGCACAGCCGGCGGCTMGACGGGCACGACAGGTACGACGGGCGGGACTACCGGTGCCGGCACGGTTTCCGCCGGCGGAGCCGGTGTCACAACGGGCGGGGCAGGAGTTTCCACGGGCGTCGGCACGATCACGGGTTCGGTCGGCGTGACGGGCGCCGGATCCGTCGCCGGGGCTGTCGGTCCCGGGTCGGCGGGCGTCTGGGAGGGCGAGACCGCCGGAGCCAAGGGGCTCGGGACCACCAGGTCATCGGCGTTTGCGGCTGACGCCGTGCCCGCGACTGAGGCGGCCAGGAGCAATGCTCCCAGCCCCATTCGTATAGTTTTCTTTCGGCTGCACGACGTCATCGACAGTCCCTCCCCCACAGTGCGAGATTGAATMAGGTGTGCGTTATGCGGCCAACACTAACGTCATTGTCGGCAGAGCCCCAGAGGTGCACGAGGTCCCAGTCTACTCGAAGGCTAGAGTCAGGCTGTTCAAAGAGATGCTACCCGCCGACCCTAAAGTGTGGCAGGAGCGCCACGCGGGGCGGGTTAAGCTGGATAAATGCTCCCGTTCAGCCGCCCTGTTTCCGCGCGCCTTCGCCTTCTTGTGGYGGCTGCCGCAGCTGGCCTGGCGTTGACGTCCTGCTCGCCGGTAGTCGACGTCACGCCCGCGAAGGACGCCGCGAACGCGGCCTGCGCACCGATGATGCTGGCCCTTCCCGACGCCATTGGCGACGCCAAGTTGCGCAAGACCAATGCCCAGGCGACGGCGGCCTGGGGAGACCCGTCCTTGGTGATCCTGCGCTGCGGTGTCAACGTTCCGGGTCCCACGACGGACCGCTGCGTGAGCGTCAACGGCGTCGATTGGGTCATCAAAGAAGGCAACCCGGTGTGGACGCTGACGACGTTCGGCCGCGAACCGGCCACGGAGATACTCATGGATCCGGACAAGATCAGCTCGGCTACCGTGCTGGCGGATCTCTCCCCCGCGGCGCTGAAGATTAAGGCAACCCGGAATTGCGTCGGCCAAGAGGACCTGCAGAACCTGCCGACCAGCAAGTAGGCCGGATCAGGTGCTGGGCCCACGCCGGCAGGGTTCCCTGGCCGAAGCGGAGCGAGGTTAGGGTGCAGGTGCTGGGCCCACGCCGGCAGGGTTCCCTGGCCGAAGCGGAGCGAGGTTAGGGTGCMGGTGGGGACTAGCGCAGCCCCGTCTTGCGGTGCAGTGCGAGGTAGATCAGCTCGTCGATCAGTTCCGCATAGCCCAGGCCARTGGCCTTCCACATCTGCGGGTACATGCTTTTGGGCGTGAACCCGGGCATCGTGTTGATCTCATTGATGATGAGCTCGCCCTCAGGCGTGTAGAAGAAGTCCACCCGGCTCAGTCCCTCGGCGCCGACGGCATCGAAGGCGACAGCGGCCAGTTCCCGGACCCGGGCGATTGCCTCGTCGGGGAGGTCGGCCGGGCAGCTGAGCGCGGCGGCGTCGTCCACGTATTTGGCGTTGAAGTCATAGAACTCGTGTCCGCCGCCCGCCACTGAAATCTCGCCCGGCATGGACGTCCGGGGAGCATCGGTCCCCCGGCCTTCCAGCACGGCGCATTCAATCTCGCGGCCCGTGATGCCGGCCTCGATTACCAGTTTGGGGTCGTGCTCGCGGGCAGCCGCGATCGCGGCGTCCAGACCCTCGAGCGAATCCACCTTGGAGATGCCCATGGAGGACCCCGCCCGGGCCGGCTTGACGAACACGGGGAAGCCGAGCTGGTCCACGCGTTTGCGGACGGTCTCGGGATCCGTGAGCCACTGCCGGTCGGTCACGGCGATGTACGGGCCCACATGCAGTCCGGCCGACTCAAAGACCACCTTCATGAAGTGCTTGTCCATGCCGACGGCTGACGCCAGCACGCCGGCGCCCACGTAGCGGGTGTCGGACAGTTCCAGGAGGCCTTGGATGGTCCCGTCCTCTCCGAACGGCCCGTGCAGGAGCGGGAAAACGACGTCGACGGCGCCGAGTTCCTGCGGAACCGCGTTCGGGGAGGCGACGATCAGCTGGTGCTCGCCGCCGATCTCGGCCAGCGCCACGGTCTGCGTCGACGGCGCTACTTCAGGCAGCGACGTCGCCGAGAGCGACCATTCGTTGGTGTCGGCGGAAGCCAAAACCCACTGGCCGGTCTTGGCGATCCCGATGGGGATGACGTCGTACTTGTCCTTGTCGATCGCACCGAGGACGCCGGCGGCTGTCACGCAGCTGACGGCGTGCTCGCTGGAGCGGCCGCCGAAGAGGACCGCGACGCGGGGTTTGGACTGGCCCGTGCGGGCATCTGTGGTCATGTTGTTCTCTGACACTCTCAGTAATCGCCTTCGGGTTTCAGGTCCCGGGACAGCAGCAGCGGACCCAGTTCGTCTACGGACAGTTTTCCGGCCAGGACGGCGACGACGGCTGCCGTGATCGGCATGTCGACGCCGAGCTTTCCGGCAAGTTCGTGGACCGCCTGGCTKGACTTGATGCCTTCCGMGGTCTGCTTCATCTCGGCCGTGACCTGATCGAGCGTCAGTCCCTTGCCGAGCAGCCGGCCGGCGGTGTGGTTTCGGGACAGCGGGGAGGAGCAGGTGGCCACGAGATCGCCCAGGCCGGCGAGCCCGGCCATGGTCCGGGCCTCGCCGCCCAGGGCAAGCGTCAGCCGGGAGGTCTCCGCCAGGCCGCGGGTGATCACCGAGGCCTTGGTGTTGTCCCCCATTTTCTTGCCTTCGCAGATTCCCACGGCCAGGGCAATGATGTTCTTGACGATTCCGCCGATTTCGACGCCGACCACATCAGTGGTGGTGTACGGGCGGAAGTAKGGCGCGGTGCAGCTGCGGGCGATCCAGCCTGCCGTGATCGGATCCGTGCAGGCCACAACGGACGCAGTCGGCTCGTCCCGGGCGATCTCCATGGCCAGGTTGGGCCCGGAAACCACGGCGACGCGGTTGGCGGGCAGGTCCAGCTCCGCGCAGATGACCTCGCTCATGCGGGCGTCGGTGTGGAGCTCGAGGCCCTTCATGAGGGATACGACGACGGCGCCCGGCGCCAGGTGCTTCTTCCAGGCCCGCAGCTGCGGGCGCAGGGTCTGCGCCGGAACGGCCAGGATCACCAGTTCCGCGCCGGCCAGGACCTCGGCGACGTCCGTGGAGGCCGTAATGCTGGACGGCAACGCGACACCGTTCAGATACTGCTCATTGCGGTGCAGGGCATTGATCTGGTCCACGACTTCGGGCCGCCGGCCCCAGAGACGGATCCTGCGCTCGACCCCGGAGGCGGTCGCCGCGTCGGCGACCACTTTGGCGAAGGTGGTCCCCCACGAGCCTGCCCCCAGGACGGCCACGGTGGTGGCGGAATCTGTTTCGCGGAAGGCCGGTGCCGGAAGGTCCGCCGTCACTGATTCCGCGGTCATGTGGTGACGTCCGGGTCAATGCGGCCGTGGGTGGGCTGGTTGTGCGCTGCCGGGTCCCAGCGCTCCGCTGGCGGCTGTTCGCCGCGCAGTCCGGCCAGGAGGCCGGTTATTGCGTTCATAATGACGTTCGTGGCGGCAGTGAGCGTCGCCCGGTCCAGCGGGCGGCCTTCGAAGGCGCTTAGGTCCACGGGATCCCCGACTACCAGGCGGGAAGTCTTGCGCGGGAAGAGGTACAAACGCTTGGCGTAGCGGGGCAGGACCTCTTGGGCACCCCAATGGGCCATGGGCACCACGGGGATGCCACTCTCCAGCGCCATGCGCGCGGCGCCGGTGTGGCCCTTCATCGGCCACAGGTCAGGGTCCCGGGTCAGGGTCCCTTCCGGGTAGATGATGATCGCCCCGCCCTCGTCCACGATCTCCTTGGCGAGTTGCAGCGAGCGGTTCGCTCCCGCCGTCGTGCGTTCCACCGGGATCTGCTTGGTGGACCGCAGGATCGCCCCCAGCACCGGAACCTTGAAGAGGCTGGCTTTGGCGAGGAAGTGCGGCATCCGCTTCTGGTTGTAGAGCATGTGCCCCACTACCAGCGGGTCGATCTCGGTGCAGTGGTTGGGGGCGGCGATGAAGCCCCCGGCGGGCAGCTTTTCCAGGCCTTCCCACTTCTTGCGCATCAGCAGATTCATCACGGGCCGGACGAGCCCGGCGACTGTCACGAATGTGGCGTGGCTCTTGGCCGTTTCCTTCACAGGGCCCCCGMTACTTGGCCGACGTGATGTCGAAATCGGCGCCGAGGCCCGCGAGCTTCTCGGTGAAGCGCTCGTAGCCGCGGTTGATGATGTCAATGCCTGTGACGCGGGAGGTGCCGGTGGCGGCCAGTGCGGMGATCAGGTGGCTGAACCCGCCGCGCAGGTCCGGCACGTCGATGTCGGTGCCCTTGAGCTGCGCCGGTCCGGAGATCACGGCGGAGTGCAGGAAGTTGCGCTGGCCGAAGCGGCACGGCACGCTGCCGAGGCACTCGCGGTGCACCTGGATGTTGGCGCCCATGCGGATGAGGGCCTCGGTGAAGCCGAAACGGTTCTCATACACGGTCTCGTGCACGATCGAGACGCCCTCGGCCTGGGTCAGGGCGACGATGAGGGGCTGCTGCCAGTCGGTCATGAAGCCCGGGTGCACGTCCGTTTCGAGGACCAGCGGGTTGAGCTTGCCGCCGCGGTGGTAGAAGCGGATGCCGTCGTCGCMGATGTCCATGCCGCCGCCGACCTTGCGGTAGGTGTTCAGGAACGTCATCATGTCGCGCTGTGTGGCGCCTTCAACAAAGATGTCGCCGCGGGTGACCAGGGCCGCGGAAGCCCAGGAGGCCGATTCGTTGCGGTCGGAGAGGGCGCGGTGGTTGTAGCCGCCGAGGTCCTGGACGCCTTCGATGCGGATGGTCCGGTCCGTCTGGACGCTGATGATCGCGCCCATTTTCTGCAGCACAGCGATGAGGTCAACGATTTCCGGCTCGGTGGCCGCTCCGGAGAGTTCGGTGATGCCCTCGGCGCGCGTGGCGCTCAGCAGGACCTGCTCGGTGGCGCCGACGGACGGGTACGGCAGGGCAATTTTGGCGCCCTTGAGGCCGTTCGGGGCGGAAATGTGGATGCCGCCGGGGCGCTTCTCCACCACGGCACCGAACTGGCGCAGGACATTCAAGTGGTAGTCGATCGGACGGTCGCCGATCTTACAGCCGCCCAGGTCCGGGATGAAGGCCTCGCCGATGGCGTGGATCAGCGGCCCGCACAGCAGGATCGGGATGCGCGAATCGCCGGCGTGGGCGTCGATCGCCGTGCTGGAGGCGGTCTTGGCACCCTTCGGGTCAAGCGTCAGATCACCGGTGACGGGGTCCTTATCAACCCTGACGCCATGGAGTTGAAGCAGGCTCGTGACAACCTCGACGTCCTTGATTTCGGGGACGTTGCGCAACACCGATGGTTCATTGCCCAGAAGGGCAGCCACCATGGCTTTGGGGACAAGATTCTTGGCCCCGCGAACGGTGACGCGGCCAGTTAGCGGGACGCCTMCGCGGATTGTMAGAACACTACTCATATACCGGTTTCCTCACGACTACTCGCCCCCAAATCCTTACAAAGKCTCCAGCTAAGCATAGGAGTATCCGTTACCGATCCGAAATACGGAGCCCTTCGGCGGGGCGCGTGGCGGGTGTGTGTGCGGATGTCCAGCCCCGACAAACACGAACGAACACGAATGCCGCCGTCGAGTCTTACGACTCGACGGCGGCACATCATCACCGGGCTCAGCGGCCGGCGGMGTCCCGAAGTTCGGGGCCCGGAGCCGKGGGCACTGCCCCGGGGTCCTAKGACAACCGGGCGGGCAGCGTCTTGGGCTTGAAGGAGGGCCGGGTGGCCTCGTACGCGGTGATGTCTTCTTCGTGCTGGAGAGTCAGCCCGATATCGTCCAGGCCTTCCAGAAGGCGCCAGCGCGTGTAGTCGTCAATCTCGAACGGCGMCACGATGTTGCCGCACTGCACGGTCT
>NZ_JBFTHK010000059.1:0-24600 GCF_056394205.1 Arthrobacter sp. 10T413_2
GCCTCCGGCACTGTCCCGCGGAGGTGCCTCCGGCACCATGGGGGACAGGCCGGAGGCACACGGGACGCATTTCTGCGGTTCAGCGCACGGCCTGCATCCGGGGCCACTTCCCATTTTAGTCCGCACTGCAGCCCACGGCGCGGGGCGTTCGCGACGTCGCCGACCCCGGTCAGGGCTCGGGCGCCGCTCCGGCCGCCGGGCATGGCACACTTTTCCCATGCGGAACCTGATCGCGGTGGCCTTCGTGGAACCGGTCGTCGAGGGACTCGAGTTTCCCCGTGACGACTGGCCGCTGCACATCACCTTGGTGAAGTTCGACGTCGTCGAACCCCAGGCAGCGGCCGGCGCACAAATCGAAACGCCACCCGGCTCCGGCGATCCGCTCGCCGCGAAGATCTCCGCGCTCATGGCGGACCCCGTGGCCGCGGCCCTGGGCTGCCGGGTGAGGGTGGGCGGGGAAGCGCGGTTCGGGCGGGCAGGGTCCATCCCGGTCAACCTGATTGAACCCAACGAGCACCTGCAGGCCCTGCACAATGCCCTGGTCGGGATCGTGGAGCAGCTGCCCGGCAGGATCCCTACACCCGCCTACACCCTGGCAGGGTACCGCCCGCATGTCTCCCACCACGGCGACAAACGGCTCCGCGAGGGCGACGCCGTCGCACTGGACCGGATAGCGCTTGTGGACATGGCGCCCGGCGGCGGGCACTCCACCCGGCGGATCCTCAAGCTGTGGACCGAAAGCCTGGCCTAGGACCCGGAACGGCAGCGGCAACAAGAATCCGCACGTCACATCGTGGCCACCACGAGGCTTTCCCGTCGCCGGGTGCCATACTTGGGTCAACTTCGGCGGTTATTCGACGGTGAAGTGACGCATTGCGGGCAAATTACAGCGGACCGGGGGGCCACTAGATGATGCTTGACACCGCCACACTGCGGGTTGCCTTGGCGCTGGTCGACCTCACGCTGCTCATGCTCTTCTACTTCATTACCTTCCGGCGCACCCGCTCCGCCTACAGCGGCTGGTGGTGCATGGCCCTCCTGCTGTTCCTCGTCGGCAACGCCGCGTACCTGCTGGACGGCACGGTGTACCAGGCCTGGTCCAACCCCGCCGGCAACGTCCTGCTGGTCGCCGGCGCGGCCAGCATCTGGGCCGGCGCCCGCTCGCTGCGGGCCCCCTCACCCCGGCCCTGGCGGCTCGCGGCCGGCCCCGGCGTCGTCGGCGTCGTGTCGGTGCTCGACCACCCGGCCACCAACATCTGGGCGGGTGGCCCGGTGTACCTGGCCTTGATGGCCGTGCTGATCGGCATGGGATCCCGGGAGCTGTTCCTGCTTGAGCGTGACTACTCGCGCGTGCACCGGCCCCTCGCCGTGGGCGCCGGCATCCTGGCCATCTTCTACGTGGGCCGCCTCATCGCCTTTTTGACGGACGGGCCGGGCGGGGCGGTTTTCACATCGTTCTTCGGTTCGGCGCCCATGACCGTGTTCTCGACGGTCACGCTGGTGGTGGCCTCGTTCACGATGGCCGAGCTGAGCTACGAACAACAGACCCGCGACCTCCGGGCACGCGCCACAGTGGACGGCCTCACCGGCCTGCTGAACCGCTCAGCGTTCCTGGACCTCGCGGGCAACGAACTGCGCCGGTTGCGCCGCACCGGAACCACGGCCTCGCTGATCCTCGCGGACCTGGACCACTTCAAGGGGATCAACGACCAGTTCGGCCACTCGGCCGGGGACTCCGCCCTGCAGGCGTTCGCCGGAGCCTGCACCGGCACCGTCCGTTCCACCGATCTCGTAGGCCGCTACGGCGGCGAGGAATTCATCCTCCTGCTCCCGGGCGTCACGCCGGAACAGGCCCAGGAAATCACCTCCGACATCAGCCTCCGGCTTCAGGAATCCGGCTCGGAAGTCATTCCCCGGCTGCCGACAGTGAGCTACGGAATTGCATCCACCGACGCCGGACCGGGCGGCCTCGACGCTGTAGTGGTCTCGGCCGACGCGGCCCTCTACCAGGCGAAGACGCTTGGCAGGGACCGCGCCGTGGTGGCCGCGGTCGGCGGAACTACGAAATAACGCCGTCCACCAGGGCCTTCGCCTCGGCCTGGACCTGCTTGAGGTGCTCGGCGCCCTTGAAGGACTCGGCGTAGATCTTGTACACGTCCTCCGTGCCGGAGGGCCGGGCCGCGAACCAGGCGTTTTCAGTGACCACCTTCAGGCCGCCGATCGCCGCGCCGTTGCCCGGCGCCTCGGTCAGTTTGGCGGTGATCGTTTCGCCGGCGAGTTCGGTGGCGGTGACGTCCGACGACGACAGCTTGCCCAGTGCGGCCTTCTGTTCGCGCGTGGCGGCGGCATCGATCCGGGCATAGACGGGGTCGCCGAACTGGTCCGTGAGGCCCTTGTAGAGCTGCGACGGCGACTTGCCGGTGACGGCCGTGATCTCCGAGGCCAGCAGGGCCAGCAGGATCCCGTCCTTGTCGGTGGTCCAGACACTGCCGTCCATCTTATTGAAGGACGCGCCCGCGGATTCCTCGCCGCCGAAGGCCCCTTCGCCGGACAGCAGGCCCGGAACGAACCACTTGAAGCCCACGGGAACCTCCACGAGCTTGCGGCCCAGGCTCGCGGCCACGCGGTCGATCATCGAGGAGGACACGAGGGTCTTGCCGATCACGGACTGCGGGTTCCAGCCGGTGCGGTGCCGGTACAGGTAGTCGATGGCAACGGCGAGGTAGTGGTTCGGGTTCATCAGGCCGCCCTGACCGTCAACAAACGGTGTGACGATCCCGTGGCGGTCGGCGTCGGCGTCGTTGCCGGTGGCGACGTCGAACTTCGCCCCGTCGGACATCCGGCCGATCAGCGACGCCATCGCGAACGGGGAGGAGCAGTCCATCCGGATCTTCTCGTCCCAGTCCAGGGTCATGAAGGCCCACTGCGGGTCAACGGTCGGGTTCACCACCGTGAGGTTCAGGTGGTGGCGTTCGGCGATCTCGCCCCAGTAGTCCACCGACGCCCCGCCCATGGGGTCCGCGCCGATCCGGACGCCGGCGTCACGGATGGCGTTGAGGTCCAGGACGGAGGGGAGGTCATCCACGTAGCTGCTGAGGAAGTCGAACTTTCCGGTGGTCCCGGCGGCAAGGGCGTCGGCCACGGGGATCCGCTTCACGCCACGCAGGCCGTTTTCCAGGAGCTCGTTGGCGCGGTTGGCGATCCAGCCGGTGGCGTCGGTGTCCGCGGGGCCGCCGTGGGGGGGGTTGTACTTGAATCCGCCGTCGCCGGGAGGGTTGTGGCTGGGGGTCACCACAATCCCGTCGGCCTGCGGTGCGCCCGGGCCGGCGTTGCGGTTGTGCGTGAGGATGGCGTGACTCAGGGCAGGGGTGGGTGTGTAGCCGTGGCGGGCATCGATGAGGACGTGCACGCCGTTGGCGGCCAGCACCTCGAGGGCGGAGTTTTGGGCCGGTTCGCTCAGCCCGTGGGTGTCCTTCGCCATGTAGAGGGGCCCGGTAATGCCCTGGCCCGCCCGGTATTCCACGATCGCCTGTGTGATGGCGAGTATATGGGGTTCGTTGAAGGACGCCTTCAGGCTCGAACCACGGTGCCCGGAGGTGCCGAAGGCCACCCGCTGGCCCGGGTCTGTGAGATCCGGCGAAACGTCGTAGTACGCATCCAGAAGCGCAGTGAGGTCAACAAGGTCTTGGGGTTGGGCAACTGTGCCCGCGCGGCTAGCCATGGCACCAGCATGCCAGACGACGGCGGGGTGCAACACGGTTTCGCGTCAAAGCCGCCCCTGTGACGCAACAAAAAGCCGCCGAAGGGGCCCGCCCCGATGTAAGGGTGCGGCGGTACGCTGGATCAAGAGACTTCTCGGAGGGGACATTCGATGACTGAACAGCCACAACCTGGAAAAAACGAGAGCAAAAACGAGAGCAAAAACGAGAGCAAAGACGGGCAAGGCAAAGAGGGGATGCCCGAGGGCTATCAGCCCACGCTGCGTCTTCCGGAGCACCAGCCGGGCGTTCCGCCGCAGCAGGTAGCCCCCGTCAGCCAGGACTCCGGCAGCCACGAGCCCGGCCAACCGGCGACGCACCAGTTCGCGCAGCCCGAGCCGCCGCAACAGCCGGCCTACCCGCAAGAGCCCTCCGCAGCCCGGCAGCCCGGGCAGGAGCACTACGGCCAGCCCGCACAGGATCACGGCCAGTTCTCCAGCCCGTACCCGCCGATCTACGGCCAGTCCGGCACGACGCCGTACCCGCCCGGCCAGCCGGCTTACGGTCAGCCCGCGCGGCAGTACGACCAACAGTCGCCGTACGCCCAGCCGGGCAGCGCGAACGCCTACGGCCAGCCTGCCTACTACAGCGTGCCGGCAGCGCCGAAAGGCCTGAGCATCGCCAGCATGTGCTGCGGCATCGCCGCACTGGTGGGATTCGGGTTCTTCCTGCTGCCCCAGCTGGCTGCGGTCATCCTGGGACACCTGGCCCTGCGGCGCGAACCGGCGGGCCGGGGCATGGCGATCGCCGGTCTCGTGATGGGGTACGTGGCGATCGCCGTCACGGTGCTGGTGATGGTCATCTTCGGACTGGTCATCGGCAGTGCGCGCAGTCGCGGCTACGGAGTCTAGGGACGGCGTCCCGCGCCGGTTGCGCGTGCCCGGGCCGGTGCCGCGGCTGCCGCCGGAGGCTCAGCGTGTCAGCGCGGCCACCAGCGGCCGGCCATTGGCCTCAAGCCAGCCCTGCCGCCGATTGATGAGCGCGCCCACGCCGTCCTGCCACATCCGGGCCCAGCCGCCGCCCAGCGTCGCGGCGTTGTGCCGCATCCGCTCGTAGCTCAGCTCCGCGGCGTCGATCCCGGCACCTGGCACCCGGCGTCGTTCCTCCTCGGACCAGCCGTAGGCGTCGGCAAAGACGCGCAGCCTGCGGAACGGATCCTGGTCCTCCCAGCCGGGCCAGGCGTCGGACGGGTCGCGGAGCGGTACCCAGTGCATGGCGGTGTTAAGCGAATCGTGGAAGGCCGTGGACGGTCCGGCGAGATCGAAATCCACCAAACCGACGGCCAGGCCGTCCCGGACCACCACGTTCTGCGGCGTCACGTCCAGATGGCAGACGAGCCCGGAAGCGTCAGTGGGGTTCGGTCGGACCGGACTGCGCGGAAACGGCCTGCGCGTAAACGGATGCTCCCGCGGCACGTAGCCCGCCGACGCCGTGTGGAGCCGCCGCACCAGGCGGCCCACCGAGGCCAGAAGGTCCGCGGACTGTGCCCAGGCTTCCGGCAGGGCCCCGGCGCATTGGCCGGGCACGAAGGTCAGGACGTCCCGGCCCTGATCGTCCCGGCCCAGAAACCGGGGAGAGCCCTCAAAGCCGGCGTCTTCCAGCCAGTCGAGGTACCCGGCCACGGCCAGGGACTGCGGCTGGTGCGGGCGGCGGATGGTTCCGCCAACCCGCACCACACCGTCGGTGACATCGCCCGCCGGCATGAGTTCGACGTCGGACGCCTCGCCTGGGGCGGGGATGTAGACGCGCGCTGCAACCGGGACGCGATGTGCGGGGCTCATCGGGTCAGCGTACGCCGCCCATGAGCTTCTTGATGGCCGGCGAGGCAGCTGCCATGCCGACGGCCAGCAGGATGGCGGTCCCGCCCACACCGATGAAGTACGGCAGCTCGTCATTCGGGTTGTACAGGCCGGACAGGATGCCGGCCAGCGTGGTGCCCAGGGACACGGACAGGAAGAACAGCGCCACCATCTGGGTGTGGAAGGCCTTCGGCGCCAGCTTGGTGGTGACGGACAGCCCGATGGGGGACAGGAACAATTCCGCCAGCGTGAACAGCAGCAGGATTCCCGCCAGAGCCAGCAGCGGAGTCTTGCCGTCGCCGGAGAGCGGAATGAAGGCCAGGAAGGCCAGGCCCATCACGAACAGGCCGATGGAGAACTTCAGCGCCGACCCCGGCTGCTTGCGGCCGAGCCGTGTCCACAGGGCCGCCATGACGCCGGCGAAGATGATGATGAACACCGGGTTGATGGACTGGACCCAGGCGGCAGGCATTTCCCAGCCGAAGAAGTTGCGGTCCAGCTTCTCCTCCGAGTAGACGGCGATGAAAGTGAACTGCTGCTGGAACAGGGCCCAGAACGCGGCCGAGGCGATGTACAGCGGGATGAACGCTGCCACGCGTCCGCGTTCGGTGGCGGTGACCTTCTTGCTCCGGAAGATCAGGGTGAAATAGACCACCGACGCGCCGATGGCGGCGTAGGCCATGGACGAGGCCAGGTTCTCGGCATTCACGGTGCCCGAGATGAACAGCGCGGCGATGACCGCGGCGAGGCCGACGAAGATCAGTCCGTAATTCTTGCGCTGCGCAGCCGGCAGGGGATGCGCGACCCGCTGGGTCTGCGCGGGGAGCTTTTTGCGTCCCAGCGCGTAGACGGTCAGGCCCACGGCCATACCGACGGCGGCAGCGCCGAAGCCCCAGTGGAAGCCTTGGCTTTCCTGCAGCCAGCCGGTGACGAGGGGGCCGATCAGCGCGCCGGCGTTGATGCCCATGTAGAAGATGGAGAACCCGGCATCGCGGCGTTCGTCCTTCTCGCCGTACAGGCTGCCGACAAGGGCGGTGGCATTGGCCTTAAGCCCGCCGGAACCGACGCCCACCAGCACCAGACCGGCGATCAGGCCGGGGACGCCGGGCACGAGGGCCAGCGCGACGTGGCCGCCCATGATCATGATGGCCGCGCCGAACAACACCTTCTCGGAGCCGAACAGCCGGTCAGCGAGCCACGCGCCCAGGATCGTGGAGAGGTAGACGCCGCCGCCGTACGCGCCGACGAGGCTGGCGGCCAGGCCCTGCTCAATCCCGAGGCCGCCCTTCTCGACCGAGAAGTACATGTAGTAGAGCAGGATTCCCTGCATGCCGTAGAAGGAGAAGCGCTCCCACATTTCTACGGAGAAGAGGCTGGCCAGCATCTTTGGGTGGCCAAAAAACGAGGTATCGCCCGGCGTTGTAGCGGGGCGAGTGTCTAAATGAGTTGTGCTCATTTACTTAATGCTGACATTATGACGCGCGATTGTCACATTCGCGGCGCCCCGGGGCAAGTAACCCCGGCGGTGTTTCGCCCCTATTTTCCCGCGGCTCAGTCGTGCGGCCGCCGCCCCGAAACCCCCTTCCGGTCAAGGGTTCCGGTCAGGGATTCCGGCTTGTCCCGGAGCCGGCCGTCAGGCGGGACCGCCGGCATCGAACATGATGATCTGCCGGATGGCGTGCCCGTCTGCCAGCTGGTCCATGGCCCGGTTGATATCGGCCAGGGCGATGCGGTCCGAGATCAACTCCTCGACCGGCAGCTTCCCGTCCCGCCACAGCTGGGCGTATCTCGGGATGTCCCGCGACGGGACGGCGGAGCCCAAGTAGCTGCCCACGATCGTCCTTGCCTCTGCGGTGATAGTCAGAGGCGCCAGCTGGGCGCGGGCGTCGGGGGAGGGCAGCCCGGCCGTCACGGTGGTGCCGCCGGGGGAGGTGGCGGCGAAGGCGGTTTCGAAGGCGCGCGGATTGCCGGCGCACTCGATCACGAACCTGGCTTTGACCCCGCGGTCGAGGACCTGCTGCGGCGTGTACGTTTCGTGGGCGCCGAGGCGGCGGGCGTGGTCGAGTTTCTGCTCCAACGTGTCCACGGCGATGATCCGGGAGATTCCCTGGGAGACGGCGGTGATGAGGGCCGCCATGCCCACCCCGCCCAGGCCGACGATCATGATGCTGTCCTCCGGCCGGGGCCGGGCCGCGTTGAGCACGGCGCCGCCGCCGGTCAGCACGGCGCAACCCAGGACCGCCGCAATGTCTGCCGGGATGTCGTCGTCCACCGGCACGGCCGAGGCGCGGTCCACCACGGCGTGGGTGGCGAATCCCGAGACGCCCAGGTGGTGGTGGACGGGCTCCCCGCCACGGCTCAAGTGCCGGGACCCGTGCAGCAGGGTTCCATCGTTGTTGCTCTTCGAGCCGGCCGTGCAGGGCAGCCGGCCATCCTCGGCGCAGTTCGCGCAGCTCTCGCACCGGGGCAGGAAGGACATGACCACGCGCTGGCCGGGCTGCAGATCCCCGACGCCGGACCCCACCTCGACGATCCGACCCGCCGCCTCGTGGCCCAGCAGCATGGGCACGGGCCGGACCCGGTTGCCGTCGACGACGCTCAGGTCCGAGTGGCATATCCCGGCGGCTTCCAGCCGGACGAGGATCTCGGTGGGCCCGGGAGCGGCCAGGTCCAGCTCGGAGATGCTGATCGGCCGGGATTCTGCGAAGGGACGCGGGCGGCCGATTTCCTCAAGTACTGCACCGGTGATCTTCATCGATCCTCTTTCGGGGCCTCGTCGGTTTTGAGTGAAGGATAGCCGCCGGCCGGAGCCAGCGTCCATTTGACGGGGGCAAGAAAACCCCAAGGTGACTCGGCAAGAGTGTGGTCCATGGCTGGTTGGGGCAAGCTTTGTCGTCTCCCGAACGCGGCGCGGCCGGCGGTGCGGACATTACCTTCCTCAAAGGCGGCCTCTGGGCTACGGGAGCCGCGGCACCCGGGCGGCAGGCCCTCGACGCGGCCCACGGCCCGGAGGCTCCACCGCGTCCTGATTAGCCTTGCAGTCTTCGCCCTGATGGCGGCGGGCGTCGTGCCGGCGCAGGCGGCAACGGCCATCACCACTCTGCATGTTTTTCTCGCGGTCGGGCAGTCGAACATGTCCGGGCGAGGACTTCCCATCGATGGCGCGACAGACGTTGAAGACCCGCGCCTCTTCCAGTTCGGAGCTAAGACCCGCACCTTCCGGGCCGCCACGGTCCCGCTGGACATGCACGACACCCCCAGCGGTCTTTCCCCCGCCACAACGATGGCCAGGGAATACCTGAAGACCCAGCCCGCCGACGTCGGGGTCCTCATCATCCCGGCGGCGCACGGCGACACCGGATTCACCAGCGCGCCGGGGACACTGACCTGGTCCGTCGGTGCGGCTTCGGCCCCGGGCTACGACCTGCCGACACTGGCCGTCAAGCAGACGTTGAGCGGCCTCGCGGCGGCGAAGGCGGCCGGCTATGCGGTGGAGCTCAAGGGGATTCTCTGGCATCAGGGCGAGAGCAATTCCTCCGTCAGCACTTCGGCCTACAGCGCCAAGCTGGACCAGCTCATTGCGTTCTTCCGGGACCGGCTGTCGGCGCCGAAGCTGCCGTTCGTCCTCGGGCGCATGTCGCCGGAGGGCATCGCGGCCACGCCGGGCAGGGCCAACGTGGACGCGAGTCACTACCAAACGCCGGGCCGCGTCGCCTACACCGGCTTCGCGCCCTCGCTGGCCTGCGCCCTGAATTCGGGGGACACGACCCACTTCTCCCGGGTGGGTATCGAATATCTGGGACGGGCATACCTGGCCGCGTACCGGCAGGCGGTCGCTAACACCCAGGCGTCCGCAGGCGCCACCCCCGCGCTCACTGTGCCGAACTGTGCGGGACGGGCCATAGCGATGGATCCGACGCGATTCCTCGATACCAGGATCTGGCCGGGACGCGTGGCCGCAGGCGGGTCGGTTTCCTTCCGGGTAGCCGGCGTAAGGGGTGTGCCGGCCAGCGTTTCCGCCGTTGTGGTCAACCTGACCGTGACGTCGCCGACGTCGCACGGGGTCATCACGGCCTATGCCTCCGGGACGGCCAAGCCCGGGACCTCGAATCTGAACTACGTTGCCGGGCAGACCGTCTCGAACCTCGCTACGGTGCCCGTCGGCACGGATGGCCGGCTGACGCTCACCAACTCCTCGTCAGGCTCCGTGCATCTGATTGTTAGTGTGTCCGCGTATTTCCATGGCGGCACGCCGTCGTCGCCCGGGACGTTCAGTGTCGTGGCGCCCGCCCGGCTGCTGGACACACGGAAGTCTTCCGGGGCCGTTTCCGGCGGAAGCTCGGTGTCCTTCATGGCTGGCGGGAAATCGGGGATCCCCACGAACGCCTCGGCGGTGGTCCTGAACCTCACGGCGACTGAGACAAAGTCGTTCGGCTTCCTGACCGCATACGCCGCGGGGTCCTCAAAACCGGGCTCGTCCACTCTGAACTACTCGGCGGGGCAGACCGTGTCCAACCTCGTCGTGGTCCCGGTCGGGACCGACGGGAAGGTAACAGTCTCGAACACATCGTCCGGGTCGGCGCAGGTCATTGCCGACGTCGAGGGGTATTACCTGCCCGGCAAACCGGCCCAGGCCGGCGCCTTCGGAGCCCTGGCGCCCACCCGGTTCCTGGACACGCGGCTCTCTTCCGGAGCCGTCCCGGCGGGAGGGTCGGTCACTTTCCACGTGCGCGGCGTCAAGGGGATCCCCACCACCGTGGCCGCCGTGGTGGTTAACGTGACGGCCACGGCGGGCAAGTCCTACGGACTCCTCACCGCATTCGCCTCGGGGTCCTCCACCCCGAAAGTCTCGAGCCTGTTCTACTTGCCAGGACAGATAGTCGCTGACCTCGCCGTGGTTCCCGTGGGGCCGGACGGCAACATCAAAATAACGAATACGTCGAGCGGCTCGGTGCAGATCATCGCCGACGTCGCGGGCTACTTCCGCGGGTAACCGTAGCGGATTTGCTGAGTCCGAGGACCGAGGACCTGCTGAGCGGCCCGCGGGGGACATGCTCATTCCTGGCACCGGCGCGTGGACATGATGGCATTGTGCCCAAGTCTCGCCGCGATGGAGGAGTATGTCCCCGGGCAGGCGCCGGACATGTCCAACGCCTGGCGTGAACGAGGAGCATGTCCCCGGGCCGGCACAGGAACATGTCCAACGCCCGTCACCGCGGCCGGACATGTCCACGGGCGCCTGGAGAAATGCCGGACGCCGCCGTGCTGCCCGTGTGCTGCCGGCGAACTCCTGAGGCGCATCGACCGGGGTCCGGCTGGTCGATGCCCTGGGGCAACAAGTGTGAAATAATCTGCGTATGGATGCAGATAAGCAGATATGCGGCCGCGAGCCGGACAGCCAGTATGTCGAACTCGCCGTTGAGATTTTTGCCATGCTTGCCGACGCGACGCGTGTCCGGATTATTCTTGCCCTGCGCGAGGGCGAACTGCCGGTCAACCAGCTGGCCGAGATCGTCCAAAAATCTCCGGCGGCCGTTTCCCAGCACCTGGCAAAGATGCGCCTCGCGCGGCTGGTGACCACCAGGCAAGACGGAACACGCGTCTTCTACCGCCTGGAGAATGAGCATGCCCGCCAGCTCGTTACCGACGCCATCTTCCAGGCCGAACACTCACTGGGGGGAACCCCCCGCCACCACCACCCCGAAAGCGCGGACTTATCGTGACCGAATCCCATGATCTCCACCGTCCAGGGGCGACAGCGCCCGTCCACGCACAGTGGGACGCTGGCAGCCATCATCACGGGTCCGAGGACCACGGCCATGACCACGATCATGGCCACGGGCACGACGGCCATGACCGCGGGCACGACGGCCACGACGATCATGACCACGATCATGCCCACCATAGCCACGGGCACGACGACCATGCTCATGGGCACGGCCATTCCCATGAGCATCCGACGGGGATCAAGGGCTTCCTGTACGGATTGTTCGTCCCGCACACCCACGACGCCGCGGATTCTGTCGACGACGCCCTTGAGGCGAGTGAACATGGCGTCAGGGCGGTGAAGATCAGCCTCTTCATGCTTCTCGGCACCACTGTCCTTCAATTCATCGTGGTGCTGATGAGCGGTTCGGTGGCACTCCTCGCGGACACGATCCATAATTTCTCCGACGCCATGACGGCTGTGCCCCTGTGGATCGCGTTCCTGCTGGCCCGCCGGCCCGCGACCCGGCGTTATACCTACGGCTTCGGGCGGGCCGAGGACCTGGCCGGGCTCTTCATCGTTATGGTCGTCGCGCTCTCCGCCGTCGTCGCCGGATGGCAGTCGATCGACCGGCTGTTGAATCCCCAGCCGCTGCAGAACCTGTGGTGGGTTGCGGCAGCGGGCCTGGTCGGCTTCGCCGGCAACGAAGCCGTGGCCATCTACAGGATCCGGATCGGCCGGAAGATCGGCTCCGCCGCGCTGGTGGCCGACGGTGTCCACGCCCGGATGGACGGATTCACATCTCTTGCCGTGGTGCTGGGCGTGATCGGGGTGTGGGCCGGGTTCCCGCTGGCCGACCCGATTGTGGGGCTGCTGATCGCGGCCGCCATCGTCATCCTGTTGTGGGGAACGGTCCGCAGCATCGGCCGGCGCCTGATGGACGGCATCGAACCGGAGCTTCTTGACAGGGCACGGTCGGCCCTGGCCTCCACCCCCGGCGTGGACGCCGTCCCGGCGCTGCAACTGCGCTGGATCGGCCACCGCCTCCAGGGCAACGCCAGCATCCAGGTCGCAGACATGCCGGTCTCCGCAGCCGAACAGATCGCCGCGGATGCCAGGCACCGCCTCGGCCACGCTCTGCCGAACCTGGACGGCATCGCGATCCGGACCACCACCGGGTCAGTACACGACGGCGGGGATCTGGCGCGGTCAGCGTCCTCGCACGGACACGAATAACCCCGGCCTAGAACCCCAGCTGGGCGGCCACCTGCAGCAGCAGCCCCTCGGAGCCCATCGGCCCGATCAGCTGAATGCCCATTGGCAGGCCTGAACCCGGGGCGCCGCCGGTCCAGTGCACCGGGATCGTGATGGCCGGCAGGCCGCAGACGTTCACCATGGAGGACCACGGCGCGTATTCGCATTGCTTGCGGTAGTCGCCGTCGGCGTCGCCCGCCCATTCAGCGGCCGGCCAGTAGCCGACGCCGTGGGTCGCGCCGGTGAACCAGCCCACCGGCCGGGGCGTCTGCGCCAGGGCCGGGGTCATGATGAGGTCCCAGCGGGCATACTGGGCGATCGTGTCCCGCTGGAATTGCCGCAGGAACCCGAGGCATTCATTGAGCTTGGACGTACTGCGCTGCTGCGCGCGCCGCCGGAACGTCCTGGTGAGCGGGGTCAGGAGCGCCTCGCGCTGGGGTGCTATTCGCGCGCTGCCGACGCCGGCGGTCCAAGCAGTGGTGAAGGCATCCGGGTAGCGGTTGTCATAGAGGATCGCCGCCTCCGAGGTCTCGTGGCCGGACGCCTCCAGCCGCGCGACGCCGTCGGTCAGTGCATCGAGCGCCTCGCGGTCCGGGGTGAAAGGGAAAAACGTCTGCCACGGACTGTCCAGGCTGACGCCGATCCGCAGCCGGTCCGGCTCCCGGGCGGTCAATTCGAGGTAGCTGGCATCCGCCGGGCCCGGCGCAAGGGCATCGAGCATCAGGGCGGCGTCGGCGGCGGAACGGGCGAGCGGGCCGGCAACCACAAGCTGGGCCGGATCGCCTGAGCTTTCCCCGGCCGGCACGAGCCCGCGGCCGGGCTTCAACCCGACGAGTCCGCAGGCGGCGGCCGGAATCCGCACCGACCCGCCGCCGTCGGATCCGGGGGCAAACGGCAGCATCCCCGCGGCCACGGCGGCAGCGCTGCCGCCCGAGGATCCGCCTGAACTGCGGCTGAGGGCATACGGATTGCGCGACGGCGGGGCGATCCGGTTCTCGCTGTAGGCTGTCAGGCCAAATTCCGGGACCTGCGTCTTGCCCAGTGACACCACCCCCGCGGTCTTGAGCGCGGCGGGGAGTGCGCCGTCCGTCAGCGCCGGTTTGTGCTCCAGAGCGGCGCTCCCATGCGTGGTGATCACCCCCGCCACATCTGTCAGGTCCTTGAAAGCGAGCGGCATACCGTGCAGCGGCGGCAGGCCGCCGTCGCTCGGGCCATGGCTTCGGAGGGCATGGAGCTGGTCTGCGGCTGCGGCATCCTTCCGGGCCTGGTCTGCGGTGACGGTGATGAAGGCCCCGAGGTGCGCGTTTTGGGCTTCGATGCGGTCCAGGAAATGATCGGTGGTTTGCCGGGCGGAGAGCTCCCCGGAACGGAGTGCATCCCGGAGTTGAACAGCAGAGAGCTCGTGGATTTCAGCCAAGGAAACGGGGCTCCAGGCCGTCCCGGAACCGTTCGGCAGGCATGGTGTGCCCTGCGGAGGCCCCGGCGAGGGGAGGACATGTCCATTGTTGGGGACTGCGGGTGGGCACTGTGGCATTATGCCCAACCCTGGTGGCGAGGGGAGGGCATGTCCCGTGGAGGGGAAGGGCGGGACTGGGGACATGGCCAGCCGTCATGGCGAGGGGAGGACATGTCCATTGTTGGCGGCTGCGGGTGGGCACTGTGGCGTTATGCCCAACCCTGGCGGCGAGGGGAGGGCATGTCCCGTGGCGGGAACCGCGGACAGACCGCTCCGCGGGGTGTTTGGCAGCCATGAGGTCTCCTTTGCGCTCTCCAGAAGCGTAACGTGCCGCCTGCGGGGGCGCTCGGCCAGCGGCGGGGGATACGCTGGGAACGGACCTTGAAATCTGCGGAAAGGGCGAACATGAGCGACTTCCACACCGTCAGCGTGTCTGGCATCCCCGATGATGCCAAGATCCTTGATGTCCGCGAGGACTATGAATGGGTCGCGGGCCACGCCGAGGGCGCCCTGCACATTCCCCTGGACCAGCTCCCGGCCCGGCTGGAGGAGCTCGACCCGGACGAGGACGTCTATGTCATTTGCCGTACGGGCGGCCGCTCCCACCGGGCCGCCCAATGGCTCGTCGGAATGGGGTATTCCGCGCTGAACGTGGCCGGCGGCATGGACCAGTGGGTAGAGACCGGCATGCCGCTCGTGTCCGACAACGGCCTCAAGCCAGTCATCCTGTAACCGAAGAAGGAAAAGCCGATGCCCGCACCAACCGTCACGTACACATTCCTCGGCCCAGAGGGCACCTTCACCGAGGCGGCCCTGATGCAGGTTCCGGACGCGGCGCACGCCATCCGCATTCCGTCCTCGAATGTGAACACGGCGCTGGACAAGGTGCGGGATGGCTCCGCCGATGCGGCCATGGTGCCGATCGAAAACTCCGTCGAAGGCGGCGTCACTGCGACCCTCGACGCCATCGCCACCGGCCAGGAACTCAGGATCCTCCGGGAGGCCCTGGTGCCCATCAGCTTCGTCCTCGTGGCCAGGCCGGGCGTGGAGATCGGGGACATCCGGCGCGTCTCCACCCACGGCCATGCCTGGGCCCAGTGCCGGCTCTGGGTGGACGCCAATATTCCCAACGCGGAATACATCCCCGGGTCCTCCACCGCCGCGGCCGCCATGGGCCTGCTGGACGCGGACGGCGCCCATTACGACGCCGCGATCTGCGCCCCGATCGTGGCCCACGAGCAGCCGGGCCTGTCCGTTCTTGCCGAAAACATCGGCGACAACCCCGGCGCCGTCACCCGGTTCGTGCTGGTGGGCCGCCCGGGCGAACTGCCCGCCCGCACCGGAGCGGACAAGACCACGGTGGTGGTCCCGCTGCCCGAGGACCGGCCCGGTGCGCTGATGGAGATCCTGGACCAGTTCGCCACCCGCGGTGTCAACCTGAGCCGGATCGAATCCCGCCCCACCGGGCAGTATCTGGGCCATTACTTCTTCAGCATTGATGCCGACGGCCACGTGGCCGACGCCCGGGTGGCGGACGCGCTCGCGGGACTCCACCGCATCAGCCCGGCCACTCGCTTCCTCGGTTCCTACCAGCGTGCGGACGGCCACCGCAGCATCGTGGCGCCGCACACCTCGGATCAAGCATTCCGGGCCGCGCATGCATGGGTCAGAGACATACTGAGTGGCGCATCTGCCGTAGCGGAATATACCCCGGGGGCTTCGCCCAGAGCGTAGGCAAATGCCTTCTGGTGCACTTCCACCGCTTCCCAACTGTGCGTATGCTTGCCTGATCCATATTGGGGAAGTCCTCTACCGGAGGGAGCGGGTCATGTCAGGAACCAGCACAGACAATGACGGCCAGGGAATGATTGTTAATCCCAAGCCGACAGCTGACAACCAGGACTGGGACGGCGATGACGCCGACCGCGCGGACCGTTTGCGCTTTGAAGAGGAGCAGGCAATGATCCGCGAACAGTCCGAGGCGAGGGCCGCCAAAGCTGCAGCAGATGCGAAGAAGGCCGCAGACGCCAAGAAGGCCGCCAGCGCCTAGTCCCCCTCAGGGGAGCCGCCGTCAGACTCACCGGCGGGGGCCTAGTCGCCTCCCGCCCCGTCCTTGACCCGGACCAGCAGGGATCCCGGGGCCACCTGGACGGTGACCGTCGTGGCCTCGCCGGAAGGATCGCCGTCGATCTGGGTAGGCATGGGTTCGGAGCACCGGATGGTGATCTTGCCGGAACGGTAGTACGTCATGACCGGCAGATCCTTCTTGTGCTTCAGCACGATCTTTGTGTACATCGCCAGCCAGCCGATTGCACTGCGCGGGCTCATCACCACGACGTCGAGCATCCCGTCATCGATCATGGCCTGCGGGATAAAGTCGATTCCCCCGGGAATCAGGCCGCAGTTCGCGAACAACACGCTGCGGATCTTCCGCGACTGCTCGGGCTGGTCATCCAGCCCAATCGAGACCTTCTTGCGGCGCCCCGGGAGGTGCCGCACCCCGGCTTCCGTATACGCCAGCCAGCCCACGGCCTTCTTCAAGCCGTCATTGGTATCACTGACCACCTCGGCGTCCATGCCCATGCCCGCGATCACCAGGAAAGTGTGCTCCGCAGACTCCCCGGTCCGCGCATTCTCCACGGTCATCCGCGCCGTATCGATGAACCGCTGGTGACCGAACAGGGCCGCCTGCACGTTGCCCTGGAGGTCGTTGACCTCCAGATGCACGTTGCGGGCCAGGAGGTTGCCGGTGCCGAGCGGAATCAGGCCCATGGCCGTGTCCGTCCCGGCAAGGACCTCGGCCACGACGCGCACGGTACCGTCCCCGCCGCAGGCCAGGACGACGTCGGCCCCGCTGGCCACCGCCGCCCGCGCCTGCGAGAATCCGGGATCCTCGGCGGTGGTTTCAAATATGCCGGGCGGCTCCCAGCCGGCCTCGGCGCACGCCGCTTCAATGAGTGCCCGCGCCTCTGCCGACCTGGCCTTGATGGGATTCAGGACCGCGGCAACCTTCTGCCGCCCCAGGTCCGGGCTGTGGGTTTGCTCCCACACGGCACTGCGGGTGTGCTTGGCCTTCAGCCGGCGCACCCCCCACCAACTGGAGGCGGCAAACGCCAGGACCCCAGCGATGACGAGGTAGAGCAGCCAGTCGCGCATTGTGATCCAACAGTATCCCGCCAGCGCCCCGTGACCTGCCTGCCCGGGAACGCCGGCCGGATTGGATACTCTTGTCTGGTGATCGACGTAAAAGACCTCAGCGAAAACCCGGACAAGTTCCGTGCCAGCCAGCGCGCCCGCGGCGCCGACGAATCCGCGGTGGACGCGATCATCGCCGCGGATTCGGCCAGGCGCGCGGCGCTGATCCGGTTCGAGAACCTGCGGGCCGAACAGAATGTGTTCGGCAAGAAGGTTGCGCAGGCCAAGGGCGAGGAAAAGCAGGCCCTCCTCGCCGAGGTCAAGGTCCTTGCCGCCTCCGTCAAGGCCGCATCGGCCGAGGCCGATGTCGCCCAGGCCGCCCAGGAGGAGCTGCTCCGCACCATCCCCAACCTGATCGAGGACGGCGTCCCGGCCGGCGGCGAGGACGACTACATCGTTGTCAAGACCGTCGGCACGCCGCGCGAATTCCCCGACTTCGAGCCCCGGGACCACCTGGAGATCGGCGAGCTGATCGGGGCCATCGACATGGAACGCGGGGCGAAGGTATCCGGTTCACGCTTCTACTTCCTGCGCGGTGTTGGCGCCCGGCTGGAAATGGCGTTGCTCCAGATGGCCATGGACCAGGCGATCGAGGCCGGGTTCGTCCCCATGATCACGCCCACCCTGGTCCGCCCGGAAACCATGCAGGGCACCGGCTTTGACGTCAAGCACGACGCCGAGATCTACCGTCTCGCCGAAGACGACCTCTACCTTGTGGGCACCTCCGAAGTAGCCCTCGCCGGCTACCACGCCGACGAGATCCTGGACCTGTCGGACGGTCCCATCCGGTACGCGGGCCAGAGCTCCTGCTACCGCCGTGAGGCCGGCTCGCACGGCAAGGACACCCGCGGCATCATCCGGGTCCACCAGTTCAACAAGGTGGAAATGTTCATCTACACCACGGTTGAAGAGGCGGCTGCCGAGCACGCCCGCCTCCTGGCGTGGGAAGAGGAAATGCTGGCCAAGTGCGAGCTCCCGTACCGCGTGATTGACACCGCTGCCGGGGACCTGGGCAATTCCGCGGCCCGGAAGTACGACTGCGAAGCCTGGGTCCCCACCCAAGGCGCATACCGGGAACTGACCTCGACGTCCAACTGCACCACCTTCCAGGCCCGCCGACTGAACATCCGCGAGCGTGTCCTGAACGAGGACGGTGCGCCCAAGGGCACCCGGGCCGTGGCCACGCTCAACGGAACCCTGGCCACCACGCGCTGGATCGTCGCCATCCTGGAACACCACCAGAACCCCGACGGCTCCGTCAACGTCCCCGCCGCCCTGCAGAAGTACCTCGGCGGCATGACGGTCTTCCCCGTTCTCTAACCACCGACCCCTAACTACCAGCCGGGCCCCTGCCCGCCGCCGGGTAAACATTCACACTGTGGACAGGCTGTGGGTGTTTACCGCAAATTCACGCCCTGCTGTGGCCTGAGTCCTAGCGGCAGTCGGGGGTCTCTGCTCTACTTGTGAGATGACAACCATGACTGAATCCTCAGTCGCCGGCAACGATGACCGGCGCACCACACACGAGAACAACACGCAGAACACCGCGGCCCAGAAGGCCGACGCCCGGAACAACGCGACCCGGAACAACGCGACCCGGAACAACACGGCCCCGAAGAGCCCTGGCGACAAGATGATGGTCGCCCTGGACGTCGACGGCACCCTGGTGGACCACGACGGCCACATGTCGGTCCCCGTCCGGGAGGCCGCCCAGGCCGTCGTGGCCGCAGGCCACCACGTCACGATCGCCACGGGCCGCTCGCTCAACGCCACGCTGCCGGTCATCGAGCACATCGGGATCGAGAACGGTTACGCGGTCTGCTCCAACGGCGGCGTGATCCTGCGCGTCGACTCCGGACTGTCCGACGGCTACGAGGTCATCCACAAGGCAACCTTCGACCCCGGTCCGGCCCTCCGCGCCCTGCGCAAGCGCCTGCCTTCGGCCAAGTACGCCCTCGAGGACGAGTCCGGCAACTTCCTGTCCACCGAGCGCTTCCAGGACGCCAGCTTCGGCGTCGAGGCGGTCGGCGTCGACTTCCAGACCATGCTGGAGGCAACCGCCGTCCGCGTGGTGGTCTTCAGCTCGGAGAACACGCCGGAGGAGTTCAACGCCGCGATCCGCCACATCGGGCTTGCGGGCGTGACCTATTCGGTGGGCTGGACGGCGTGGCTGGACATTGCCGCCGCCGGCGTCACGAAGGCCAGCGCGCTGGAGCACCTCCGCGGCCGGCTCAGTATCGAAGCACACCGCACCATCGCCGTCGGCGACGGCCGCAACGACATCGAGATGCTGACCTGGGCGCGCCGCGGCGTGGCCATGGGCCAGGCCCCGGTGGAAGTGATTGCCGCGGCCGATGAGGTGACGAAGTCGGTTTACGACGACGGCGCCGCGCACGTGCTGCGCAGCCTCCTTTAGACGCCCGGCCGGGCGGTCCGGGAGCCCGGACCGCAGCGGCCAGCGGAACTCGGTCTAGCGGATGTCGGGCTAGCGGACGTCGAGAATGAGGCCCAGGAGCCGGGCCGCCGCCGGACGTGCGGCGTGTTCTTCGTTCCACTGGGACCGGGCCACCGCCTTGCTGACGGCCTGCGTGGTGATCCCGAGTTCCTCGGCGACGGCCTTCTGCTGGCCGCGGACTCCCGGAGTGAGCAGATCCAGGACCCGCCATTCGGCGTGGCTGCGGTCGTGCACAATGTGGCCCAGGAGGCGCAGCACAGCCTCGGCTTCGGCCGCGAGGTCCGCCAGCGGGCCCTCCACGGCCACCCGGACGCGGTCCTTGCCGTTCCGCAGGCGGTCCACGGCGCGCCGGGCGTAGATCAGCCCGTGGCCGGAGGCGTCCTTGATCTGGTTCGGCAGGGGTTCGTTCACCGGGCCCACTCCTATGCCCACGTACCAGCTGCCGGTGCGCAGGGCGATCATGGCCGCCTCCACCGCCTGATGCGGACAGTCCACGATGCCCTGGACCTCGTCCTCCACGGAGCGGTCGAAATCAAGGCGCGCCGGGATGTGCCGCAGGTCCTTCAGGAGCTGCGGCACGCGGTCGCCGTCGCGCCGGCTGTCGGTTTGATTGATGGTCAGCGTGAACATTCTGGATCACACACTACCCGGTGGCAGTTCGGGGGCAAGTTGCCGGCAGGGCCGCCGTACCGGGGCCGTAACAGAGGCGGCTAGCCGCCCGCGAGCCCGGAAAGCTGCCCGGACGGCAGATGGATCCAGCCCTCGCTCACGGCTGCCGCGGCATCGCCGGGCCCGGGGCGCAGAGTTTGCCCCAGGCTGACGGCCCGTGCCGTCAGCGAGGCGATGACGGCATCAAACATGTCATCGGAGGCGGCAAGGTCATCCCGGTACCCCGCCAGGTCCAGCCAGGGGGTCTTCAGGGTCAGGTCCGCCAGCGCCGAGGACAGCTTTTCCGCTTCGGGGGCCCCGCGCCCCTTGTAGCCGCGGGCCTGGATCCCCCAGAGCTTCAGGGATGCCGCGGGATAAACCTCGGCGAGGCGGCCGGAGCCGTCCCGGGCCTGCGGCCCCGCGTCCCGGGCGATCTTGGCCTGGATCACGGCGCACCGCATGGCCGGGTGGGCCAACCGGTCGGCGGACACGCTGAGCGGAATCAGCCCGGTTCTGGCCGTGACGAACCGGTCGGTGTCCCGGTAGGCGAGCAGGCGGCGGCCCTCGATCCCGTCGTAGCCGAGCACCGGCCCGGCGTCGAAGGTCAGGTGTCCCGCAAGGAAGGGAAGGAAGGCGTCCGGCCAGCCCAGGGGACAGTCAATCCCGGTCATATCGCTGCTGCCGAAGAGCCTGACGATCTCCTCGTCGCCGACGTCCAGGGACAGATGCGCCAGGTATGCCGCGCCGTCGGCCCATTCGATGACGGCCACGGCCGTCTTCTTCGCAGCCGCCGCGAGGTCGACGCCGAGGGTCCTCACCGGTGCGCCCGCACGCCATGAAAAAACGCGGGGTCGCGCACCGCCCGTTCCGGAGCTCCGGAACGGCAGTATGTGACCCCGCGTTGCAGTGCGGAAACGACTAGTGTCCGGCGGCCGGAACGTAGCGCTTGATGGAGGCCTCGAGCTCGGCCTCGGCGGCGGCGCGGTCGCCCCAGCCCTCGGCCTTGACCCACTTGCCCGGCTCCAGGTCCTTGTAGCGGGTGAAGAAGTGCTCGATTTCCCTGATCAGGAACTCGCTGACGTCGCTGATTTCCTTGATGTGGTCAAAGCGCGCATCGGTCGGCACGCAAAGGACCTTGGCATCGCCGCCGCCGTCGTCGGTCATGTTGAAGACGCCGATCGGGCGGGATTCGACGATCACGCCGGGGTAGAGGTCGAAGTCCTGCAGGAGCACCAGCGCATCCAGCGGATCTCCGTCCTCGCCCAGGGTGTTCTCGAAGAAACCGTAGTGGGTGGGGTACTGCATCGACGTGAAAAGGACGCGGTCCAGGCGGACGCGGCCGGTCTCGTGGTCGACTTCGTACTTGACGCGCGATCCCTTGGGGATCTCGATAGTCACGTCATGCTTCATGGAATGCTCCTTGACGACTTCAGGGGGTGCGCGGCACGTGCATAAAGGCTGTCGGTGCCGCCGACTACTATTGAGGATATAGCGAGAGGCGCTGGTTTCAGGAACTAGTGGGGACATTTCAGGACTATAAGGACCGGCAGCAGCATGAAACCGAGAACCAGCCCCGAGGGCACCAGGCCGGTGCCCGGCAGGCGTCGGGGGATCCTCGTACTGCTGCTCCAGAGCCTCCTGGTGGCGGCCGTGGCACTGCCGGCCGGCATCGCCGTCGCCCCGGCTTTCCTCGGCCCGGACCGGTCCCCGGACGCATCCCGGGCAGCCCCGCCCTGGCAGCAGGTCCCCGCCACACTGAGCGATCCCAACGGATCAGACGGGATCGGTCCCCTCACTGACACCGCACCCGTTCCCGCCGGCGCCGCCCTCGCGGACCGGCTCAACGAGACCCTGAAGACCGACGGCGGCGGCACCTTCACCGGGATCGTCCAGGACGCCGCCACGGGGCAGGTGCTCTTTGACCGGTCCGCCGACGAGGCCCGCATTCCGGCGTCGAATATGAAGCTCCTCACAGCCAGCGCGGCCCTGCGCGTCATGGGCCCCGACCACCGCTTCAGCACCCGGGTTTTGGCAGGGCCCACGCCCGGGTCGGTAGTGCTGACCGGCGGCGGAGACGTGCTCCTGGGGACGGACGAATCCGATCCCGGGGCGGTCCTTGGCCGTGCCGGGCTGGCCACGCTCGCCCAGGCCACCGTCCGGGCCCTCCAGGACGGCGCCGCCGGCAGCGGCGAAGGCGGGGGCGCAGCCACCGGCAACGTGCGCGTCCTGCTCGATGACTCCCTCTTCACCGGCCCGCCGCTCCGACAGGCCTGGAGTCCCGAGGACGTCGCCGCCGGCGAAATGGCCCCGGTGTATCCGCTGGCACTGAACTCGGCCCGGTTCGATCCCGCCAAACCCACCGGACCCCGCCCGCAGGACGCCGCCATGACCGCCGCCGAGGCCTTCGCCGCCCGGCTCACGGCGGCTGCCGCGTCCGCGGGGCTGACCGTGGCACCGGGCGTCGCCCGCGTTCAGGCCGGTGCCACGCCGGACAGTGCCCACGCGAAAGTCCTGGCCGAGGTCCAGTCCGCCACGGTGGGGCAGCAGGTGGACCTCATGCTGCAGACCTCGGACAACTACCTCGCCGAGGTGATGGGACGGATGACCGCGCTCGGCGCCGGCCGGCCCGGCAGCGGCGACGACGCCATCGCCGCCGTGCTGCAGCAGGTCAAGGACCTGGGCGTTTCCACGGATGCCCTCCGGGCCGCGGATGTCTCCGGCCTGGCCCCGGCCGACCAGGTCTCGGCCCGGCAACTCACGGACGTGGTCCGGGCCATGACCTCCGGCACGGACACCAGGCTGCGCGCCGCCCTCGCCGGCTTCCCGGTCGCCGGGCTCACCGGCACACTGGGGGACCGGTACACGGACGCCGCGACGGCCGCCGGGGCGGGGCTGGTGCGCGCCAAAACAGGCACGTTGAACACGGTCATCGCGCTCAGCGGGTACGTCGTGGACGCCGACGGCCGGCTGCTGGTCTTCTCCTTCGTGGGCAACGGGCTGACCCCCGGCGCCGCGAACAAGGCTGCCCTGGACCGCTCCGCCTCCGTCCTGGCCGGCTGCGGCTGCCGCTGACCGGCGGAGCGCCCCCCTGAACCTGCGCCCGGCCGGTTCAACTGTCGGGTTCGCCGGCCGGTTCGCCGGTCAGCGAAAATTAAGGCGGATTGTCGGGGCCCTGTGATCTGATGGACCCCATGGAGTCCTCTGCGAGCGAGACATCAGGCAAGACATACTCAAGCAAGACAAACACGGGCAAGACAAACACGGGCAAGACAAACAGCAAGCCGTACGGCCAGACCACAGGCGGCACGCCGGTCCAAGCCCAGGATCTGATCAACTGGGAGCTGGCCGCCTCGACGGCCGCGCGCCTGACACCGGCCGGTCCCGTCCTGAGCGCTGCCGAGATCGGCGCCGCCGTTGAGAACCTGCGGCTCATGGCGGACATTTCCGTGCCGCACGTCCACGACATCACCGGCCTCGACGCCGCCCGGGACCTGCGCGATTCCGAGGTCCTGGTGGTGGACCGCGCCTCCTGGGCCAAGGCCAACACGCAGAGCTTCGCCGTCATGCTCGGGCCGGCCATGGAAAAGATACTCGAGGGCCGCGGCACCCTCAACCCCGGAGCCGCGAGCGTCAGCGGCGCCATCACCGGCAGCCAGCTCGGCGCCATCCTTGCGTTTCTCTCCAGCAAGGTCCTGGGCCAGTACGACCCCTTCTCCGCGCTCGCCGAGAACTCCACGGCCCCCGCTGCCGGCCGCCTGCTGCTCGTGGCGCCGAACATCATCTCCGTGGAACGTGAACTGAACGTCACCCCCGCCGACTTCCGGCTCTGGGTCTGCCTCCACGAACAGACCCACCGGGTGCAGTTCGCCGCCGCCCCGTGGCTCCGGCACCACATGCTCGACGAGATCGAAAACCTCAGCGGCCAGCTGCTCGGCAACGTCGATTCCCTGATGGAACGGGCCTCCGCGGCCGCGAAGTCATTGAAGGACCGCGCCGCACCCGGCGCGGCCCCCGGCCGGGGCGCCATCCTGGACCTACTCCAGAACCCGGAGGAACAGGCCGCCCTATCCCGCCTGACCGCGCTAATGAGCCTGCTCGAGGGCCATGCCAACGTGGTCATGGACGCCGTGGACGCCAGCATCGTGCCCTCGGTGAAGACCATCCGGCAGCGCTTCAACGCCCGCGGCAAGGATCGCGGCATGATCGAAAAATTCATCCGCAGCCTGCTCGGCCTCGACGCGAAGATGCGCCAGTACAGTGACGGCTCCAAATTCGTCCGGGAAGTGGTGGACGCCGCCGGGATGGAAGGCTTCAACAAAGTCTGGGAG
>NZ_JBFTHK010000060.1:0-24079 GCF_056394205.1 Arthrobacter sp. 10T413_2
GCATAGAGGGCTCTCAATGCGCCTCTTAAAGGCGGCCAACAGTTGGGCCGCCACAGCGCCGTCAATAACCCGGTGGTCTGCGGAGAGCGTGCAACTCATGACCGTGGCAACTGCCAGCTGGCCGTCACGCACCACCGGGCGTTGCTCGGCCGCCCCCACGGCCAGGATCCCGGCTTGGGGCGGGTTTAGAATTGCCGAGAACTCCCGTGTCCCGTACATCCCCAGGTTCGTCAGGCTGAAKGACCCGCCCTCGAGTTCCTGTTGCCGGATCCGGCMGGCGCCAGCGCGTTCTTTGTAGTCGCCCATCGTTCTACCCAGGGAGCTGAGGGAGAGGCTTTCCAGGCCGCGGACCACCGGTGTTAGCAGGCCGTCCGCCGTTGCGATGGCCACCGAGACATCGACGGAGGAGTAGCGGCGGATGGCGCCTCCTTGCCACGACGCGTTGGCGGCCGGCACGTCAACCAGGGCACCTCCCAGGGCTTTTAGGACAAGGTCATTGACAGTGGCTTTTTGTCCCATTGAGGCCAAACCCTCATTGACTTGCTTGCGCAGAGCCAGGAGGGCGTCCATTTCGACGTCGACGGAGACGTAGAAATGGGGAACAGTAGTTTTCGACTCCGTTAGCCTCCGTGCGATGGCTTTGCGCATGCCCGAGAGCGGTACGTCGTGGAAGTTGTCTACGCCCACACGCATGTCKGACGGATTTGTTGGGGATGACGCGGCAGGTTCCCCCGCTTCGTAAACTGGGACCGGAGCAGCTGTTTGGTGGCGGGATGCAGCTTCGACGTCGCCGCGAAGGATCCTACCGTTGGGTCCCGATCCGGCCAGAGCTGAAAGGTCGATGCCGAGATTCTTGGCGAGTTTGCGGGCCAAAGGCGATCCGAAAACGCGAGAATCCCCTCTGTGATCCAGCGTGGAGGCGTCGTGAGTCGCGTCGGGAGCTGTGGGACGCGTGTCGCGGCGCGTGGTCGGCGCTTCAGTGTCCTCGGCAACGGGGCGCTCTGCAAAGCTGTGCGAGGCCTCTCCGGCGGATGCAATTTTCCTGTCTATGGAGGCTTCATCCTCGCCGGGTTCAACGAGCACAGCAATGGGCTCACCGACCGCCACAGACGTACCAGGCACGATGAGGAGTCTTCCGACTCTGCCCGCAGTTTCAGCCTGTAGCTCCACTGTGGCCTTTTCGGTTTCAATTTCGGCGATGGGCTGTCCTGTGGTGATGGTGTCGCCTATTTTCACAAGCCAGTCCTGGAGAGCGGCTTCGGTGGCGTCTGCAACGACGGAGGGCATGGTGATGATGGTTGCCATGATGAATGTCCTTCGAGGGTTCCGGTTCAGCGATGGCCGAGGTTGCGAGCGACTTCGTCGAAGCCGGCCAGGACGTCGTCGAGATCGGCGTTGGCGGCGGCCTCAAGGACTTTCGAGATGCTCGGCGCCGCTTCCTTGCCCGTAACCCGCTGGACGGGCTGGTCGAGGTAATCGAAGAATCTGCGCTGGATCTCGTCCGAGAGCCACCCACCATATGAGGTGCCGCGGGCACCCTGCTCGACGATCAGGACGTTGTTCGTTTTTTTGATCGAGTCTCCAATGGTGTCCCAGTCCAAGGAAGCCCGGTCGAGCCACCGCAGGTCTATGATTTCGGGATCGAGATCGAGGCGCTGCCCGGCAGCCTGAAGCGAGACATCYACCATGTTCAGGTAKGTCAGTACAGTGACGCCTTCGCCTGCCCGGCGCACGGTAGCCTTGCCTACCGGCAACTGGTAGTCGAGATTCGCCGCTGGTATGTCGCCCTTGGTCCCGTAGAGGTCGACGTGCTCAAGAACTAGTACCGGGTCCTGGAGTTCCAAAGCTGTATTCATCAGCCCGATATAGTCGTGCGGTGTTGACGGCGCGACGATGCGCCAGCCCGGGTTGTTGGCAAAGACGCCTGCCGGATCCATGGAGTGCTGGGAGCCATAGCCGGCTCCCATTGCCACCTTGGACCGAAGAACCACAGGCATGGAGGATTGCCCGCCGAACATATGGCGGGCCTTTCCGATCTGGTTGAAAATCTGGTCGGCGGCTACCCACAGGAAGTCCGAGTACATGAACTCGACGACTGGCTTATAGMGCCCGGTCATGGACAGGCCGCCTGCCAGGCCGGCGAAGGCGTTCTCGCTGATTGGTGTGCCCAGGACCCGATCGGGATAAGCATCTTTCAGGCCGCGGGTAGCCCCGTTGGTGCCGCCTTTGAGCCGGTGCACGTCCTCGCCGAGGACCAGCACGCCGGGGTCCACGTCCATCCGGCGGCCGAGGACATCTGCAATGGCATCCACGAAGCGGCGCTCCACCGTGCCGTCTTCGGTTAGTTGGCCRGGTGCTGTKCCGGTCAAAGCCGGTTCGCTCCTGATGTCGGTGTCCACGGCAGCGGGATCCGGCCAAAGAATGGGGCGGATCCGGCGGGCACCTTTGGCGCTGTCCGGGTCCTTCTCCGTGATGTCGTCCACAATTCGGGTAATTTGCTCCGTGATGTGCGAGGTGAGATCGTTCAGTTGTTCGTCCGTGAGGAGGCTGCGCCGGGTCATCTCTGCGGCCAGTTTGGTCAAGGGGTCGCGGTCACGCCATTGCTTCTCCTCCTCCTTGGTTCGGTATCCAAAGGCGCTGCCGGGGAAGGGACCGTTCTGGTGGAAATAGCGGTAAGTTTCCGCCTCGATGAGGGTAGCTCCCTTGCCGGCGCGCATGTGATCCACCGCTGCCTTCTGGGCAAGGTAAACCGCGAGGGGATCCATGCCGTCCACGCGCCAGGACCTGATTCCGAAGCCGGGGCCACGAGCCGCCAGCCGAGGTTCACCGGTCACGTCGGCAACATGGGTCGAGACAGCGTAGAGATTATTTTCGATGTAGAAGCACAGCGGCAGGCGCCAGGCAGCAGCCAAATTGAGCGTTTCCAGCGTGGACCCTATATTTGAGGCGCCGTCGCCGAAATAGGTCACCGTGACCCCCATGCCGCCTCCCTGCCCGCCGTCGTCGTGGACTTCTGCGTCGTGGCGCTGGGCCCAGGCATTGCCAGCGGCGAGCGGCACTCCGCCACCCACGATCGCGTTTGTGCCCAAAGCTCCGGCTTCAAGCCACTGCAGGTGCATTGAGCCGCCCCGGCCGCCGCTGAAGCCGGCCTTGAGGCCCAAAATCTCGGACATCGTCCGTCGGATGAACTCCGTGACCTGGTCGTTCTTTATCCCGTCGATGATTGACATACCATTCGGGGACAGATAGGCAAGACCCTTTGCCAGGAATTGGTGATGGCCGCGGTGGGTGCCGTTCACGCCGTCGGCTCCACGCAGCGCCAGAATGGATCCCACCGCTGCTCCCTCCTGGCCAATGCTGGAGTGGGCGGGGCCGTGTACCAGGCCCTCTGCCGCCAGCTGCAGGACAACTTCCTCAAAAATCCGGATGGTGTGCATCTGCACCAGCATGGATTCGAGCAACTCGGGAGCTGCTGCGTCCCAGTCTTCGTGCGTTGTCCGCAGCTCTGTGCACTCTGTCGAGTAGGTCAAGGGCGTGGTGGTTGGCATCTTTGGCTCCCATGGGGCGTACGTACATCGCTTTTGCGTGAGTCCCACCATAAGTGACTCATTGGATCCAATGCAAGGTTTTGGCCCCGACTAAGTGCGCCAAACATTAGTGAATGGATCCATTCAGTTTAAGTCCGTATGCTTTTGGTATGGCAAAGGAAGCTGTGCTGTTAAAGAAGTCGGKCGCTGCAAGCCAGCGCATCGCAKACGAACTGAGTCAAAGGATCCTGGACGGAGACCTGGCTCCCGGCGCAAGAATCCGCCAGGAGCAGATCGCAGAAGAGTTCGGAGTGAGCAGACTTCCGATTCGTKAGGCGCTGCGCATACTCGAAGCACATGGGCTCGTCACACTTGTTGCGTCCTCTGGGGCCTGGGTCAGTTCCATGAACCTCGCTGAGTGCCAGGAGACGTATCTGATACGTGAGCGGATTGAATCTCTCGCGCTGGGACAGGCCATCAACAACATCAGCATTGAAACCATGGATCGGCTCAGCCAGTTGGCGGGGGATATGGAGAACTGCCAGGTGGTGGAGGACTTCGTCGAACTGGACCGCGAGTTCCACCTGCTGAGTTTTCAGGACGCGGCCATGCCAACGTTGCTGGAGATGGTCGAAAGGCTCTGGAACACCACCCAGCATTACCGGCGCGCGTACGTCCAGCTGATCGGTCCCGAAGGACTCGAAGACACGCATTTGGAGCATCGGCTCCTTTTGGCGGCCATCCGCCGGCGTGACATCCGCTCGGCCGAGGAATTGCTGGCGATGCATGTCCGCAAAACCCGTACTGCCCTGCTTGATCACCCTGAAATATTTGAGCGCTAGAGCTATTTGCTTGGAGAAGTACATKAACCAGGACGTCGAACAGCAGCATATTACCCTCAAGGAACGGCGCGGGCTGCCGGGCATCCGTGGGACGGACCACATCGGATTCACCGTGCCCAACATGAAACAAGCTCACGAATTCTTCGTCAACGTCATTGGATGCCAGCATGTCTACTCCCTGGGGCCCTACCCGCAGGACCCGGAGTTGATGCGGACCAAGCTCAACGTCCACCCGGAGGCCACGCTGGTAGAGATACGCTTCTACCGCTGCTTCAACGGAGCGAACTTCGAGCTCTTCAACTACTCCTCCCCGGACCAACGGCAGAAGCAGCCCCGCAACAGTGACATTGGCGGCCATCACATCGCCTTCTACGTGGAGGACCTCGATGTAGCGATCGACTACCTCAAGGGCGAGGGGATTCGGGTACTGGGGGATCCGACATTGAGTTCAGGAGCCAGCAAGGGCCAGCGCTGGGTCTACTTCCTCGCTCCGTGGGGGATGCAATTCGAACTAGTGTCATTTCCGCGGGGAAAGGCATACGAATCGCACACAGCTCTGCGACTGTGGAAACCCTGACAAGAGAAGGCCTGCGGGACGCGCCTTCGGGCGCTCGGATGGGCGCCAAGTCCTATGGATATAAGTGTTTGGTGGTGACTCGCCTATGGACGCCMGTGTTTTGGGTGTCTAGCAACATCCTTGCCGCGGCCTGAAGCAACAAGGAAGGGCCGAAGCCGGCCACCGTCTCGGACCCACCGTCGCTGGAACGCTTAAGGAGACAATCTGAAAACGTTCGCGATGGTTAACCGGATCAGCAAGGAGACCTTGACTATACGGCCGTGATGAAGAAGATGCGTGAGTCCATGGAAGTGTTATTTCGGGTGTCCCGGATTCCTCCCCGGGGCGGCTGGCGCACCATCGGTCTGAAGCTCCTCATCAACAGGCAAAAGTCGCCCCATTACATGCCGCCGTTCGGCCGCGTCAAGGACCGCAAGAAACTTCGCCGGTTGGAAGTCACATGCTGGCATAGGAGAGGCGGGTCCTCCCTTTACACKGCGCGGCCCAAGGGTAAGAATTATCACAGCACGAATGTTACTATCGCAATACGCGATAATAGATTCCGCGAAAACTCGTAAATGCAAAGGGGCAGATTCGATGACTACCACTAGAATCCTTGAAGGAAAGCACATCCTCATCACCRGCGGAGGCCGCGGACTGGGGGAGGCCTATGCGCGAGCCGCCGTGGCGGAGGGCGCGCGGGTGGTGATCTCCGACATCAACGCCGAAGCCGTCGAGGCCGTGGCGCAGTCAATTAACCAGKATGGCGGTGAAGCTCTCGCCGTCGTGGCKGACGTCACCGATTGGGACAGTTGCCAGCGGCTGGTCTCTGCCGCGGTAAACCGCTTCGGGAAGCTGGACGGCCTGGTTAATAACGCCGGCTACCTGGAGACTGTGACCGCCGGCGAGGAGACGGAAGCCCACATTCGCCGCCACATTGATATCAACGTCATCGGCACCTACTTCATGTCGGTTCATGGGCTCGCCGCGATGGAGGGCCGCGGATCCATCGTTAATGTAACGTCAGGTGCGATCGCTGGCTTGCGGATGATGAGCGCATACTCAGCGGCAAAGGGCGCCATCGCCTCCCTCACCTACGCCTGGGCGACTGAGTTCGGTGCCKAAGGCGGAGACATCCGCGTTAATGCAATGGCGCCGCACGCTGACACGCCGATGATGGCGGCGGGCACCGCCGCGTACACGAAATTCTTCGGCGGCAACGCGGTGGCACCGCCACCGTCGACCAACGCTCCGGTCGTCGTCTACCTCCTGTCAGACCTGAGCGCTGGCGTGAACGGCCAGGTCGTCCGCCTCGCGAACGGCMATGAGCTTATGCTGCTGTCCCATCCCGCCATCGTCGACTCCGCCCTCACGCGGGAGTCCTGGACGGCCCTTGATGTCAGCGCGGCATTCGACGATGTACTGCGCGCAAGGATGCAGCCCTACGGCCAATTGGCGTTCACGAACTCCCGCATTACCGAGCCTGAATTGACCGAGTTCGCAGKAGTCAGCCGATGAACAAGCAAACCGCCCCTGCCAAACGCAGCGTAGATGTCGTGATCGTTGGAGCCGGTCCAGTCGGGCTCGCGGCCGCACTCCTCCTAGGAAGGTTCGGAGTCGAGACGCTCGTTGTCGAGCGTCGAACCGGCCGGTCGCGCCACCCCAGGTCCCGTGCGGTCACGTGCCGCACGATGGAGGTGTTCCGCGGTCTCAGACTCGCCGAGGAAGTTCGGGCTGCCGCGCTTCCGGGCGGACCAAGGCGCTTGCTCGGACGGGACGCAGTTTCGCCGTGGCGTTCGGAAGTGATGAGCGGCAAGAGTGCGGATGCGCCCGCTGACACTCGCCTCGGTCCCGAGACTCTGGAGGTCGTCCTGTGCTCCCAGGACGTGCTCGAGCCAATCCTCCTCGACGCCGCGYAGGCCGAACGCACCGTTACCATCGAGCTCGGCAAGACCGTTTTGGGAGTTAACGACACCGGGACCGAAGTTATCGTCAGCATTGCCACCGACGATGKCCAGGAKGATGTCTCTGCGAAATACGTCATCGCCGMCGACGGGGCCGCCAGCCAKATACGCGACGCATTGGGAATAGGGACAACCGGCGAACAGGACCTGCAGACAGCGGTGAGCGTACTGTTCCGGTCGCCGGTCATTGAAAAGCGGACCGGCGACCCGTCGAGCTTCATCTACCTTGATAATCCGGACACGATCGGGTCGGTTGTTATCGCGCCGGTGGACACTTCCGACAGGGTGGCGATGCTGGGGCGACCGCTGGTCATGGACGAGATCCCCTTCGAGGACATCGACTGGACGACGCAGATACGCAACGCGATCGGCGATCCAGACGAGGCGATTGAATTGATCGACGCCCGGACCTGGACTGTGGGGGCCTGGGTCGCCGACCGMTACGGCTCTGGACGCATCCTGCTCGCCGGAGATGCTGTCCACGTTATGCCTCCCTACGGTKGGTTCAACCAGAACACTGGCATTCAAGACGTCCACAACCTCGCATGGAAGCTGGCGGCCGTTCTCAACGGCTGGGCGGATMCCGCCCTMCTGGATACCTATGAGGTCGAGCGGCGGCCAGTCGCCGTTTTCAACACGGAGGAATCGGTGCACAACTTCCGGTCAATCGTGGGGAATGACGATGATGGCCCCCGTTCCTTCCGGCCGGAGAACTTCGTGCATCCTGGCCTGGACATCGGATTCCGCTACGACCGGGGAGCGGTCGCCGGAGCCACACCAACGACTCCGGGCTGGCCGGTTGGAGCATTTGTCCCGACCGCCGCGGTGGGCGAGCGCGCCCCTCACGTCTGGCTCGACGCCGAGGGCACGACCTCCACGCTCGATCTCTTCGGGCACGAGCTCGTCATACTCGCGCGTTCAGGCTCGGCGCCCGCGAATGAGGCAGCCCTGCGCGCGGGCGTTCATGGCATCCCATACCGCTCGATCTCATTCGGGCCGACGGGAGACTTCGTCGTCGCAGAGTCGGCGTGGGCCGACGCATACCGGGTGACGGGGGACGAAGCGGTCCTCGTCCGGCCCGACGGCCACGTGCTGGCCCGCCTAACCAGCGGGGAAACGCACGTCGTGGATGGGGCCCTGCTCGCATACGCCGGCCGCGCCGCGGCCGTGTGATTCATGGAAATCCTGTCAGGCTTGATGTCTCTCAGGTAACTCGGCGACCGGGCGGCGGCTCTCGGATCAGTGAGTGCGCGTGATCCCTCCCATGATCGACGACGGCCAGGCGATGTGAACGAATATTCGGCACAGCAACCAACAGCAGGGCGGGATTTCGCGCCAGCACGGCGTCCGGTAGGCGAAATTGCAGGGATTGAAGACGATTCGAGAGAAGCGCGGGCTGTGGACACTGATGTGTCGTCTCGAGACAAGGAGGCACGACTTTGAACAGTTCATCATCGACAGGGGATGAGSCGGTGGATTGGTCTGCAGAGAGGGAGCAGCTTCGCATCCTGGTCGCGAAGCAGGAGTTGCACGAGAACATGGTCCGGTACTGCCGGGGCATGGACCGCAAAGAACTCGATCTGATGCAGTCCACGTATTGGCCGGAGTCAACTGAGGATCACGGCATGTACGTGGGTCTGTCCCATGACTTCTGCGAGTGGACGATGACAGTCCAGAAAGAGCTTTCTCATAAAGCCAGTCATTATGTGACGAACATGCTTATCGACCTGGACGGGAATCAGGCTAAGCGCGAAACGGCGTTTATCTACATGCGGGTCCCGACTGACGGCGGCCCCACTGACGTGCTCTGCGGACGCTATCGGGACCTGTGCGAACAGCGTGAGGGTGAGTGGAAGGTGCTCTCTAGAACGTGTGTCTGGGATTGGGCACAACGAGTCGCTCCAGAAGCGGACTATGCAGAGTTGTTCGGAATTCCCCTCTCCTCCAACTTCGGGAATCTCTATCCGCAGGATCCCACCTATGCGGCCGATTGGTAGTCGAAGGTCGAAGGCTCACTGCGTCTAAGCTCCTCAGCCGTATAGCAGAAGAAACTAAACAGAGAAGGAAGAGAAATATGTCGCGATTAGCAGGCAAGGTCGCCATCATCACGGGCGCAGCCAGCGGAATAGGGTTCTCCGCCCTCAAGCTCTTCACGGCCGAAGGGGCGCGGGTAGTGGCCACGGACATCTCCGAGGAGGCGCTGTGCCAGTCGGTTGATGAAGTCACCGCTAACGGCGGTCTCGCGGTCTCCCGCCCCACGATGTCTCTTCCGGTGATGACTGGAAGCGTGTAGTTGACGACGTCCTCGCCGAGTGGGGGACGATCGACATCCTGGTGAACCACGCTGGCATTGCGATGCCCCGGGGAGTTCTCGAAGCCGAGCTGGAGGACTGGAATAAGGTCATGGCCATCAACGTCACCGGACCTTGGCTTGGAATGAAGAGTGTAATCCCAATGATGCAGGCGGCCGGTCGCGGTTCCATCGTGAACATCTCGTCTATCGCCGGGATTGTCGGTGGCGCCTCGGATGGTGGGAGTGCAGCGTACGCTGCTTCAAAGGGAGCAGTCCGCTCCCTGACACAACACGCTGCCCAATGGTTCGCAAAGGACAACATCCGGGTCAACTCAGTACATCCGGGTCCCACCGACACAGGCATGACCCGTGGCTACGGGCTCACGAAGGAATCGCTGGCCAACCCTGAAACGGTTCCCCTGCCGCCCCACGCCGGAGATGCCTCCGACATTGCCTACGGCATGCTCTACCTTGCCTCGGACGAGGCGAAATTCATCACCGGTACCGAGCTCGTCATCGACGGCGGATTCATCTCTCAGTGACTGCACMGCCGGCAGATACAGCTCAGCGGCCCAGATCTGCATATGTCTGGACGCGACGGGGTGGTTTGCGCCGCGTTCGTGTTGGATGAGCAAGGACGATGCCGTCCCTGGCGGACTGCCCCTACATGACGCCCTGGCGCCCTTTGCACAGAAGCAAACTCGTCCATTGCCCTGCAATCGATCCCGGATCAGTGTCCGCATGTCCGGGCGGACCCGCCTCTGCGATGCCGCCACCACGGATAGAAGGCACCGCTGCAGCGGGTAAATACGCTGTTTGTGGAAGTGCGACTKCGCCAAAGTTCACTCTTGATAACTCACAACATATGCGTATAGGGTTCACATTACGAGAGCTTGTGAGTCAAAATTGTGCTCCACCGCTCATAACTCGATCACAGAAAAAGGAGATTCACGATGGCGTGGATTAAGTTCGAGGACTACAAAGACAAGTACGAACACATCAAGCTGGAGCGTGACGCGGACGGTATCTTGCTCGTTACGTTGCACACCGACGGTAGCGACGTCGTCTGGGGAGTAGGCGTGCACGACAACGTCTCCTCGGTGTGGGATGACATTTCGCGCGACCGAGACAATCGCGTGGTGATTGTGACCGGCGCGGGTGACACCTTCATCGACAAGGAGGCCCCTGTTGAGGACAAGAACTGGGTCACTCCGGAGATTTGGCTCGGTCTGCATCACGACGCCAAACGTCTCGTGCTCGGCCACCTCGACATCGACGTTCCTATGATCGCGGCAGTTAATGGTCCCGCGAGGTATCACAATGAACAGGCGCTGCTTTGCGATATCGTCATCGCTTCCGAGGACGCCGTATTCGCTGACCACGCGCACTTCTCCCAGGGAAACATTCCCGGCGACGGGATGCAGGTTATCTGGCCGCTAGTCATCGGTTTGAACCGCGGACGGTACTTCCACCTGACCGGTCAGGAGATTACTGCCCAGCAGGCGTACGAATGGGGTGCGGTGAATGAGGTGGTGCCCAAGGACCAGGTAGTCGACCGGGCATATGAGCTTGCGCGAATGCTTGCCGCGAAGCCTACGCTGACCCTGCGTTCGACGCGGATGTTGATGGTGAACGAGCTCAAGAAATCCATGAATGACGCGGTCAGTCATGGAATCATGACCGAAGGTCTTGTCGCCATGGGCGAAGGCTGGAATCCGACGCCGCTGACCGGACCGGAACTCACCGCAGGCGTCCGAACGACGGTCTGACATGAACGGAAGCGCCGACCATCCGCGAGGTGGTCGGCGCTTCCGCTCGTATGCGCTCAGTCACTTGGGACAGCGACACGAGTCGCAACATTATCGGTATTACTCTCCGGGCTCAGCAGCTGGACAGCCTCCACACGGCCTGGGCGTATCGGCAAGGATCCTCGGGGCATGTCACCACGTGCGAGCCGATGCTGACGCCAGGTCGTTGCCGCCTGCTACTCCGTAAGTGCCGCGATCGTCCGGCTGCCGTCGCCCGTGCGCGCCTCATGCTGCGGCGTCTCTCGCTGGATGTTTGGCTGACGTCACTGCTCACGCGCAGCAGATCTGCTTCGACGGAGTCGAGCTCCATGGCGCCTCGGCTATTTCTGCGTGGGGTTCAGGCGGGAACGAGAACAAGCGCGCTGGGACATGGTGACGAACGGCTGGTGCGCACCGAAGTTGTAAAAGCGGTGCCCCGCCGAGACCGTTGCGGTGTTCCGCTTCTCGTGGAAGACGGCCCAACGCCACAGTGGCAAATCGTGACGGCGCGGATGCTATCGCGCCCATTGTCCTCGGGTCACGCCGACGGCCGCTCCGGCGCTTCGCCGCTCAACTTGCCCGCAATGTGCGGGAACGTGCTGGCTTTGAAGGTCGATCATGAATAGCCGAAGCGGCGAGCCCGCCGGGCCCACTCTGGCGCATCAACCGCCTCCATGATCGGAGTGTAAGCGCCCCCGGTTGATTCGCCCTCCAGCAGTTCACCGCGCCTGAGACGGGATAAATTATCGCGAAAACCTGCAACTGCACCGTTCACGGTGTTGATGACCAGCAGCATTTTTACCCCTGCAGCTTCAAGTTCCTGACGCTCCTCCAGGGTCGGATTTTTCACTGTCACCATCACATACTGGCCCGGGACGCTAGCGGCGAGCTTGGGAAGGTCGAGAAGTGGGTAGCCGCACGGATAGAGMATGTCTGCGCCGGCTTCGGAGTAGGCAGCCATGCGTTCTKCGAGCTCCTCGAAGCCAAAGCGAGCGGCTTCCGAACGAGCGACGATCACGGTGTCCGGGGATGTTTTAGCTTCCGCGCAGGCCCGGATAATGTCGCACATCTCCTCGAGGCCGCGKAGCTTCAATTGCGGCTTCCAGCGCTCCGCATCATTCTTCCGAGTCCAGAAGTGCTTCGTCGTCGGCACCATGTCCTCGACGAGAAGGGAGGCGACATCGGCCTGCTCGGCCAGTTGAACACCYCGGTACGCCTGGAGTGGTGATCCTCCGGCATCGTCAAAGTCGAGGATGAGCGGAAGATCAGTCGCCGCGGTGATCCGTCGACCGGCCTCGATCAGTTCCCCCTGGGAGATGAAGCCGTTATCAGGAACTCCGTAGTGGAAATTCGAGTATGTTCCGCCCGCCACCAGGACGACGTCGAAACCGGCCTGCTCAACCAACTTCGMTGAGAGTGCGTCATATGCTGCCGGAGCCATGATCATGCCGGGCTCTGCAAGCAGTTCTCGAAGTCGTTKAGCCGGTCTCATGGGCGTTTCCCCTCAATTCATAGGTAGGGCTACGACCGGGGTTGACCGGGTAAAGACGCGCAGCCATAATAAGGATCGTATCACGATAGTGGCACTCTTAATATGAGAGTAACGCTGGAACGATGGTCCCTCACTAGTACGACGCAAGAAGGATGAACTTATGCAGCAATCCGGATCCGGAGTGGCAGCAGGCAGCCACACGGACGAGCCACGCGTTCAGGTGACTAGTTCCAGAGGCGTGCGTGTCATCACGATTACACGTTCACAAAAGCGCAACGCTATCGACCGACCAACTGCCCACGCGCTGGCAGCCGCCTTTGACTCGTTCGATGCGGATGAGTCTTCGAGTGTTGCGGTACTCACCGGATCTGGGGGGTGCTTCTCGGCAGGAGCCGATCTCGTATCGGTCGCCAGGGGAGATGTCCCCGTACTGGAAGGACGCGGATTTGCCGGGATCACCCGCAAACCCCCGTCGAAGCCGGTCATCGCCGCCGTCGAAGGTTATGCCTATGCGGGCGGGTTCGAACTTGCCCTCGCCTGCGACTTGATAGTGGCAAGCACGACCGCATCGTTCGCATTGCCCGAGGCAAGGCGCGGACTCGTCGCGGCTGGTGGGGGATTGCTCCGCTTGCCGGATCGCGTTCCCTATCACATCGCAATGGAACTGGCGCTGCTGGGGGAACCAATCTCGGCGGCACGGCTTGCTGATTTTGGTCTAGTCAATAGGCTGACGGACCCAGGCGATGCCCTCGAGGTCGCGCTTGAACTCGCGCGGAAAATTCAGCTGAGTGGACCAGTCGCAACGCGGACGGCAAAACGCATCATCTCTGAGTCCCGGTACGCAGCAACAGAGACCCGCTTCGCTGAACAGGAGAAGATCGTCGCCCCGTTGCGGACCGGGCCGGAAGCGCGTGAGGGTGCCCTCTCCTTCGTGGAGCGCCGCGACCCTGCGTGGGTGGTTGCCGCAGACGACGCAGCGGTGAAGGCGGAAGCCTGAAATAGAGAACTTTTGGCAGGACGAATCTCATCACCTGCAGCGGGGTATTGGCCGGCAAAAGCAGGTTCTTCGAGTCTGGGAACCGGGTGTAGTAATGCTCGGCTTGCGACGCCTTGCCCCTCCTACTTTGTTGACGGGATTTCTTAGCGAGCTGGCGCCCATTGCCCTCTCGGTCCGGCCTCATCCTCTCTTAGCGTTGTTCACGAGCGAAGGTCGGCAAAGAAGCCGTGGCAATGACATAACTAGGACATCCGGTGACCTTTTCGGGTGTCCACTCATGGCTCTAGCACTCGGCAGGCCCGACCGCATCGGAGCGGACGACGATGGCCATCTGCACATAAATAAAGTGAAAGGCAAATGATGCACCCCCCACATCACCAGAAATTGCACTTCGGACCTGCGCGTTCAGAACTCCACGTCGGCGTCGACGTAGACCGAATGCGGCGTGAGCGTGCGGACCGGATGCGTGCCCTCATGCGTGCGAAGGGTATACCGGCGCTGCTGCTCTCGGGGGCGGACAACGTCCGCTATCTGACGGGGTTTTGGTGGGGTGAGTTTTCGATCCAAGTGGGCTACGCATTGTTCTTCGCGGAAGACGAACCTGTCGTCTTCTCCCCAKCAGGGTCCCTGCAGCAGATGCCAGACCAGGCTCCGTGGATCTCGCAGTGGCGCCCAGCCATCTCGTGGCTCGGCGGCGTGGCGCCCAGTTCGGCTATCGCCGAACTTTCGGCCGCGTTCGCGGCTCAGATTCGCCATGAACTCGCGGCACGTTMACTTACCGGCGAACGACTGGCCGTCAGTGAGATCGACCAGGCTGGCCTGACTGCGCTGGCGGAGGCGGGAATCGAAACAATTCCCGGGCTCCCATTGCTGCTCGAGTGTTCAACGATCAAGACAGCTGATGAAGTAGCGTGCATCTCGATGGCGGCGAGCTTGAGCACCGTGGGATTCGAGGCCACCCGTGCGGCATTGCGCCCCGGGGTCAAGCAGGCCCAGATTGCTACTATGGCTCGTCGCGCCATCGAGGATGCCGGCGCCGAGGTCGGATCCTCGCGGCTGCTCTCCGGGCCCCTGTCGTTCCCGCGGGGGATCAGCGGGGGAGATCGTATCGTTGAGCACGGTGATCTCGCCTACCTGCTCACCTGTGGTACTTCCTACATGGGCTACACGGCCTGCCTTTACCGTCAGTACGTCGTCGGCCGCGCTCCGACTGCAACTGAACGATCGTCATACGCGAAACTGGTGGACCGCCTGGATCTTGCGATGTCGCTGATGAAACCGGGTGCCAGCACTGCTGACGTGGCTGCAGTACTTGCCCCCGCGGAGGACCTGGGCGTTGCGTCTGAGCTTGAATGTTTCAGCATCGAACTGGGGCACGGGATTGGCTTGGTGAACGCAGGTTCGCGAGCCATCCACTACAATCCACCGGTCATTACCCGTTCGTGGTCGTTTGCCCACCCTGAGGAGATTCAAGAAGGCATGGTAATCGCGATCGAGGGCATCGAAGGGCAGCACCGCGTCGGAGGTGTCCGGCTTGAGAACCTCGCGGTCATCACCGCAGACGGGGCGGAACTACTGGACCATTACCCGCGCGATGAAATGGTCCAAACCGCGGGATGACTAGCTAGCCTCCCTATCGAACCGAAGATTTCAGATCGATGGAAACTGCGGGAAGTACTGGGCATTGGGCTCAGCTGGCGAGCCGGATGGGCAGCGTGGCGAGCCATTGCGGGGCGTGGCCAGTGTCCCCCACGGGTGGGCTGTCGTGTTTTAGGGTCGTCGTCTGCCGCGCGGCGCCGATGCGGTGTGCTGGCCGTGAATCTACTGCCACCAGTTATCATCCATTGATCCCGGTTCCGAATGGTTGATGCGGATGGGGAGTCGGTCGCTGATTGATTGCCTGCCCGCGCACCTGACCTTGGCGCGGTTGCGGTCCCCGCCAGACCCTTCCGGATTCGCGCCGCGGCGTAGCCGGAGAGATTGCGATAGCCGCCTTCTACTGCCGCTGGGTTACAACGCATGAACGGATCGGTCTGCCCATGCCGTTTTTTGTGAGCCGCTGTTCCGGGCGGTTTCACCGCACGGCGAGACTGCGCTGGACGGAGACGAAGGTGATCAAAGGCTTGCGTGCCGCCACAGGGCCGGAACTACAGGCACTGAGCTACTTCCCGAATGGCACGGCGGGTCTGAATCACCTGGACGAGTGAACCGTTCGATCGGCGGGCGCTCGGAGGCGATGGGTTGACGCCGTGGAAGAAGGGAGCCAGCTCAATGGTCTCCTTCGGCGTCCATGCGGCGGGCTTCTATTAGGACATCGAGGCACTGCTGGAAGTGTTCAGGCGTCTCGAAGCGATGAAGGGGGACTGTGATCGAGAGTGCTGTACGAGGCCAGCGCGATCCTTCGAAKAGCGGAACGGCAATACCGCAAACACCCAAGGCATACTCCTGGCGATCCAGGGCGTAACCGCGCGATCTCGTCAACTCAAGATCCGCTAGCAGTTCGGGTAGTGCGGCGATTGTGTGTTCGGTTCGTCGTGCGAGTTTGCCCTTAATGGATCGGACCTGCTGGAGTCGCGATTCTGGACCGAATGCGAGGAGGGCTTTCCCTGAGGAGCGCGCATGAGTGTCGCCAGAGACACCGACACGAAGGTCGGCCACTCTTACAGCGTGGCTACCTTCCTCTACGGCTACGACTGTCACGCTGCCGTTTTGCCAGGCAGATAAGTAGGCGCTCTCCCCGGTGACTTCGACGACCATCCTCAGAAGACGTAACGCGAGTGGTGACGGGCGCCAGTCTTCTTCCACTCGCGAACTTAGATCGAGTATTTTTCCCGACCCGAGTTTGTATGCGCGCTCATCCCGTTCCAAGTAACCGAKGTGCACCAATGTGCTGAGCAGGTGTGAGGCCGTTGCGAGGTGCAGATTGACTTGGCGCGCTATAGATTGTGCACGCATCGGCTCTCTAGAGGACGCGACTACGTCGACGATAGCAAGTGCGCGAACAACCGATTGAACCAAATCCTTAGGAGCTTCATCCTCATCCGGGGATACATCCACATTCTCGTCTGTACTTGCCATTCGCAAATCATACGCGCATTGTGAAACATTTTGCCAGCCATGGCGTGGAACATGCCCACACAGGGGTAGCCACCCTTGTGCAACTCGCCTTGTCCGGTTGGGAATGGTTGCTTGCTTGGATGCGGGGGTACGCGGGCGACGCCGTGCGAGCCGACCTACTGATATTTCCGCGGCTTCGTTTCGATGATTTTCCGCCGCTGGTTGACACTGACGGCATCAGGCCTAATTATTACATTATGAATGTAACTACCTCATCAAKAGAGTTATCCGGTGATCGTCCCGATTCTGAAGAGGGTTCTGCCACTGGTGCCGCGGTATCGCTGGTGTCCGGTCTTTCCTTGGGGTCTACTCCCTTAGGAAGTGCCGGGCAGGTCGGCATTCTTGTGCCCGATCTCGAAAAGGGGATCGACCTTTATGGCCGCTTGCTCGGCATCGAGGAGTGGCAGTGTTACTGCTACGACCAGGAGTTCATGCCCTGGTCTCGCTTTGGGCAGGAAGAAGGCGCTTTCCGGATGAAAATCGCCATKGGTGGATCCAACCCCCAGATCGAGCTCATCCAACCACTGGCCGGCCCGAGTATTTATCATGACTTCATCGCGGAGGGCCGCATGGGCCTCCATCATCTGGGCGTGTTCGTAGACGACCTGGATGACGCGATTTCCCTGATGACCGGGGCAGGCTACCAGGTCACACAGACGGCACGGGGCTATGGTTTGGGCGGCGACGGCGGCTTTGCCTACTTCGACACGGACAGCGATCTGGGCGTAGTGATCGAGGCGATCGAGATTCCTGCCACCCGGCGGTCCGGGACCGTCCGACGGACGGGTGGAATGTGATGTTGGACAGTAAGGTCGACCGAAGCTCGGTGCGCATCGATAACCCACTGAATGCGGAGAGCGTGGTCGTCGTCGGCCCCTCCCGGGATCCGTGGAAGACCTCGGGCCGGACACTCGATTACCTAGCGCGCCTCKGCTTCCGGGGGCGCTATTACGCGGTCAGTAGCGTGCATGAGGAGGTGCTTGGTGTCCCCACGGTTCGATCGCTCGCTGACCTCCCCGAGGTGCCCKACATTGCCGTCCTTGTCGGGCCCGCGGACAGGGTCATCGAAGACCTTCGCGAGTGCGTGGCGCTAGGGGTCCCTTTCGCGGTCGCGTTTGCCAGTGGGTTCGGTGAAATCGGGCGTCATGACCGTGACGAGAGGATCCGTGCGGTATTGGCGAATGGTGCCACGCGACTTCTCGGCCCCAACTGTATCGGCTTCATGCATGTGGGTCGGTCGCTGACCGCAACTTTCTCCTCGGTTCTGCAAAGAGGCCCCATCCCTGCCGGCCACGTGGCGATGTTTAGTCAGAGCGGTGGCCTCGGAAATGCGCTCATGCAGTCCCTCGCGGCCCGTGGCGCGAGTGGGCTGAGTGCCTGGGCCAGTTCCGGGAACGAAATATCGACGGGTTTTACCGACTGGGCCAGGTGGCTGGGAGCTGATGCGGACACTCGCGTCCTCACCTGTATCGTCGAGAGCTTCGGCCMCAATGACGACCTCGAGGCAGCAGCTGCGGCAGCCGGGAAACGCGGCGTCCCAATACTCGTCCTGAAGCTGGGACGATCCGCGCGCGGGGCGATGAGCGCCCAGTCTCATACAGGTAAATTAGCGGGCAGCGGAAGGGTGGCGCTGAGCGTCSTCCGTCAGCGATTCGGAATGGTGTGCACGTCCCCTGAGCAACTCCTCGATCTGACCGAAACCTTCGATGTCTTCCATGGACAACTCTCCGGCACTGACCAAGAGCTTACTGTCGTGACCACCTCCGGAGCTCAGGTCGGACTTTGGAACGACCTGGCAGACGACCGCGGCGTGAGCTTTCGCGAGATCGAACCGGAAGCGCTCCGCTCGATCGGCGACGCGGTCGGCAGCGACCACCTCAGCAATCCCGTCGATGTCGGAGTCCAATCAACGACCGCCGACTACCTTCGCATCGTTGACAGAGTCCTTCGTACGACGTCGGACGGGTGGGTCATCGTGACGGCGACCCGGCTCGCGCACGACTTCGACGAACTGACCTCCGGCATCGCTGCAATCGGCATCCCGCAAGGAGTCCGCGTCATTGTCGTCCCGCTGTCTGAGGACGACCGTATCACTGCGCCCCAAGCCGGGATCCTGCGCGAGGCCGGAGTACTCTCGCTGCCCACTGCAGGTCGTGCCCTGGACGCGATCGCGGCCACCTCTTCGTGGGCGAGGGTCCAATGCCTTCGCGCCGATCGCGGCATCCTCGCGGGGGCGGCATTGAAGTCGACGGGCACAGGGAACCCCCGCCACCTAAGTTGGCGCGAGGCTTCCGAGTCGCTGGCAGAGGCTGGCGTACCGGTGCCTATCAGCCGCGCAGTCCGCGATATCGACGCGGTGGTCTGCGCCGCCGAGGAAATTGGCTTCCCGGTGGCGATCAAAATTGATGACGCCGAGATTCTMCACAAGGCAGACGCCGGCGGCGTCTTCATCGGCGTCGACAATGCCGAAGCCGCACGCGATGCCGCAACCAAGCTCATGTCCATTCAAGAGGCGACGGCGACGATCTCCGTCCAGGCGATGGCGTCCGGAAAGACCGAGGTCCTCGTGGGGCTCCGGCGTKATCCAGAATTTGGCCCCGTCCTCGTCGTCGGTGCCGGGGGCGGGATGACCGAAGCGATCGATGACATCCGTATTCTTCCGCTCCCGGTGTCCCGCCAGGAAGTGTGCGATGCCATCTCCGCCGTGCGTGTCATTCGTGCAGGCCTTCGAAGGGAAGCCAGCGCCAAGACCTTGGACGCGATTACGGACACGGTCATGGACATTCTCACMTGGGCAGAGCAGCGCGGGGACATCCACGAATTTGAGTTCAATCCGATCCTTGCCGATCCGGCAACAGCCACAGTCACCGTTGTCGACGCCGTCGTATCGATTTACACCAACCCTAAGGGAGCAGCAAAATGAGCACCACCACTGCAGTACCGTCCAAGCAGATCACCGACGAAGATGTTGCCTACATGAAGTCATTCGTTGGCACCTCGGCCGTTGTCGTGCAATGGAACGAGGAAGCCAGCACCGATACGATTCGCCACTACGCGTGGGGGATCGGCGACGAGAACCCCCTGTGGCTATCCGATTCATACGCGCAGAMGACGCGTTTCGGTGGCAGGATTGCGCCCCCCACATTCCTCTACTCCGTGTGCGACGCCGAAGTTGCGATGGGTATGTCCGAGGGCATTCAGGCTCTGCACCTCGGTGCCKACCTCGAGTTCCGCCGCCCGATCCGGCTCGGTGAAAGGGTCCGGGCCCGTGCATTCGTCGAAGAGGTCCGTGAGCGCGAGGGTCGCCGGTCGGGTCGGTTGGTGGAACAGGTCGGCCGCACCGACTACTTTGTCGGCGAAGAGCTTGTCGGGACCGTACGCAACACGATCGTCTGTGTCGCTCGAAGCTCCGAGGGTCAACGGATGCACGAACCGCGCGAGCCTCACGTCTACACGGACGAGGAGAAGGAGCAGATCCGTGCCGCCATCCTCGCGGAAGAGATCCGCGGCCAGCGTACGCGCTTCGCTGAGACAGTGTCCGTCGGTGACATCCTCCCACAGGTAGTCAAGGGACCGCTGGACCTCATCACCATGACTGCGTACTACGCGGGAGCGATCGGTACTGCCGGCTACCGCGGAGTCGAGACCCGTGTGCGTCAGCAGGAGCGCGTGCGCAACGGTGACCCGAGCGCGCCGACCAACTTGGGTGCCGAGCACTTCCTCTCCGAGCCATTTCCCAGCCTGGGGCATCAGGACGCTGCGATGGCCCACGCTATCGGCATGCCGGGTGCTTATGACAACGGGAACCAGCGAGTGTCGTGGATGGCGCACTGCGTGACCAACTGGATGGGAGACGACGCTGATCTCGTCTCGCTCTCGGTTCGTATTAAGCAGCCCGGTGTCTTCGGCGACGTCCAGTGGATCGGAGGCGAGGTTACCCGCGTCTTCCGCGATGAAACCCACGGAGCATGCGCTGAGGTCACGGTAAAGGCCATTAATCAGTTGGGTGTGGAGACCACGAGTGCTGTAGCGATTGTTTCGCTTGCGGAGACCCGGCTCAGCTGACCGATGGCAAAAGCTGGAAGCGCCGCCGCCCTGGCCATGGGTAGGCGCTTCCAGCTGTGTCGGCATCCAATTAGGTGCCGGGTGCGAGTTGTCATGGGGCGCCTGGCATGCATAGCCCTTCGCCGTCAAGCCCATCATGCAGCCGCGGMAGCTTGTTCGGACTTCCCGGTCCTCGCGACTACTCCTGGGAATCACCAAGCGTAGGGACCAAACAGACAGCCGTATCTGAAGGAGCTAACAATGACGTCTCAGGATTATTATCCATTCGTGGCGGAAGTGGGGTCACCGCCGCCGTTCGATCGCKAACTGGCCGCCGCACTCACGGCTATCAACCAAGTCTTCCCGCCGAATGCCTACCGAGCGGAAACCATTGCCGAAGTTCGGGCGCGCGAGGTGCCGGGTGCGGAGCAGCTCACTGATGAGGCTCTCTCCCGTGGCGGTGCTTTTCATGTTGAAGAGCGAACCGTTTCGGGGCCGGAGGGGGCCCCTGACATCCCACTGCTGATATGCAGGCCGACTGAAGTCKTCACTCCAACGGGGGCGATCTACTGGGTGCACGGCGGCGGCATGATGCTGGGCGACAACCGGACGGGAATCCTGACGATGCTTGACTATGCCCAAGAGTTACAGCTCGCGGTTGTCTCGGTCKGGTACYGGCTAGCGCCCGAGACACCGCACCCCGGTCCGGTAGAGGATTGCTATGCCKGACTGGTGTGGACCTCGGAACACGCTGAGGAGCTTAACGTTGACCCTGGCCGGATTATCATCGCTGGCGGCAGTGCGGGGGGAGGGCTGGCTGCGGGTGCTGCGCTCCTGGCACGTGATCGTGGTGGGCCAAAGCTATTCGGGCAGTTCCTGAGGTGTCCGATGCTTGATGATCGGAACGACAGTCCGTCTGCCCTCCAGATGGCCGGGGCGGGGGTCTGGGACCGGAGTTCGAACGAAACCGGCTGGACAGCCCTGCTTGGGGAAGCACGAGGCGGTGACGACGTGTCCTACTACGCTGCACCCGCCCGCGCGGCTGATCTTTCCGGTCTTCCGCCGACCTTCATCGACGTGGGCTCCGCGGAGACATTTCGCGATGAAGACGTGGCCTACGCGAATGCGATATGGCGGGCGGGTGGGATCGCGGAACTCCACGTGTGGCCCGGTGGCTTCCACGGTTTCGATCAGCTGGCTCCCGAAGCCGCTTTGTCAAAGTCAGCCCGTGCGGCACAGGCGGACTGGTTTCGGAGACTTTTACAAGAGTGACGGGCTTGTGGTGGTTGCCCTGTCCTCACTCGAGGTGAGGCAACGGAGCTTGGCATTAGCATTCCCTGGCTGGAGGCCGCAGTAACAGCTGAGGTGGGCCCTTAATTCTTTCCCACATCCGTTGCGGTCACTCGCACATTATGAGTATCGTGTTCTATTAGTGAAAGTTTTCGGGGTGCATCGTTTCTCAACGACAGGCTGCGCAAAGATGCGCGCTCTTGTCGGCAAATCGTGCMCCTGGTAATCAATGGAGATTTAGGTCAAGGAGCAAGATCGTGCAAGACAACCAAGCTGACAACCCCACTGACCAGACGGAGGAATACTCCATCGTCGTTATCGGCGCAGGAATGGGTGGTATCTACGCCCTTCACCGGTTCGCAGACCTGGGGCACGATGTTCATGGCTTCGAGGGCGCCGCGGGTGTCGGTGGCGTTTGGTATCACAACGGCTATCCGGGTGCGCGCGTGGACGTGGAGAGCACCAGCTATTCGTTCATGTTTGACGCGGAGCTATTCGCCGGATGGGACTGGAGCGAGCGATACGCCGCGCAACCTGAGATCCTTCGGTACCTCAACTACGTTGCTGACCGTCTTGATGTACGCAGAARCCTTTCGCTCAACACGTGGGTGACGTCCGCCGAGTGGCATGCGAACGAGAACAAGTACCTTATCAAGACCAGCACCGGCCGGACCGTGTGGGCCCGCTATCTTGTCATGGCRACGGGGAACCTTTCCAAGCCGCGGAAGCCCGACTTCGCGGGCCTGGATGACTTCGAAGGCGAGTGGTATCAGACCGGGCATTGGCCACAGACCCCGGTCGAGATTGCCGKTAAGCGCGTCGCCGTCATCGGAACGGGATCTTCGGGCGTCCAGGCCGCGACTGAGATCGCCAAGACGGCCGAACAGCTCTACGTTCTGCAACGGACGCCGAATTACTCGATACCTGCACATAACGGCCCGGCGGACAGGAGGAAGAAGGCTCGTCTCGACAAGAAAGTYCTACAGTTCCGCGATGAGACTTACGCGACCCCGGTCGGATACGCCATGCCGCCTTCGGTCGGAAAGGCGTCGGACTTTTCGCCGGAGCAGCAGCAGCAGATTCTCGAGACGAGATGGGCTTTCGGAGGCCAGTCTCTGCTTGGGACGTTCTCGGACCAGGGGACGGACATTGAGGTGAACAACATCGTCGCCGAATTTGTCCGTGACAAAATCCGAGACATGATCGATGACCCTGAGACCGCCGAGAAGCTGATGCCGACCGCCTACCCAATCGGGGTCYGTAGGCTATGTATCGACACCGGGTATTACCCGATATTCAATCAAAGCAATGTGTCGCTGGTCGATCTCAGAAGTGACCCGGTAGAACGCATCACCAAAACCGGCATCAAGACCCGGAACGGCGAGTACKAGGTCGACCTCATCGTGTTTGCGCTCGGCTTCGATGCCTTCACTGGCGCACTTGATCAGACCAACATACGCAACGAGTACGGGCAGCAGCCAAGCGACCGTTGGAAGTACAAKCCGCAGACCCACCTGGGCATCATGGCCAATGGGTTCCCGAATCTGTTCATGCTCACCGGCCCCCAGAGCCCCAGCGTGCTCGCGACCTTCTTCGCATTGAACAACTATCACGTCGATTTTGTCGGCGACATCATCGCCCACGCTGAAATCAAAGGTGCGGACCGCATCGAGCCCAGCATCGAAGGAGAGAAGGAGTGGGGCGACCACTGCAATGCTGTCGCTGAGCCGCTCCTGCGCCGGGCCGTCGACAACTACATGGTCCACGTAAACAGATACGACGGTTCACGCTATTTCATTCCTTATGCCGGCGGTTTTGAYAGGTATGTCAAACAGGTTAGTGAGATCGTTTCCGACGACTACCGCGGCTTTGTATTCACCAAAGGCATGACTGCCGAAACAAATTTCAYGGACGACGTCCTGGACCGGACTTCGCACCTGACAACGGCGTCACGTTCGGGGCAGGCGTGAGTCACGCGCCCACTATCATTCCGGCCGCATAAGGGCGAGATCCGGCCCAGGCAGTGACAAAAGCGCCTGGGAAAATGTCCGCTGATACCTAAGCCCTTCCTGGCCTAATGCAGAAAGCATGGAGAAATGTCACTAACAGATGCACAATTGACCGAGTTGTACGACAAGCAAGCCCTTCACGACAACCTGATGTTGTATGT
>NZ_JBFTHK010000061.1:0-23982 GCF_056394205.1 Arthrobacter sp. 10T413_2
GGGTTGGTCGTCGGCGGGAAAGTCCGTGGCGGGCTCGGCTGCGGCGGGAAGGTCCGGGCCTGGTTGATCCATAGGCTGCCGGTCTGCGGAGGACCGGCCTTCATCGGGGTGCGGAGTGTGCGGGTTCATACTTCGATCCTTCCCGCTTCCGGTGCCGCGCTCTACTGGGGAACACCCTGAACGGTCCCTGAGCGGCCCCCGGTTAGGCCCGAAAAGACGTCCGGGGACCCCCGATCCGTGCTTGGATTGAAGCATGACAACCCCGCCCGTCCGCCCGCCGCTGGTCCGCAGCAGCGACCGCGTGATCGCCGGCGTTTGCGCGGGCCTCGCCAACCACCTGGGCTGGCCGGTGCGCATGGTCAGAATCGGTATGCTGGTGGYCGCGCTCGCAGGCGGCGCCGGGGTGGCCTTCTACGGCTGGCTCTGGATCATGGTTCCCACAGCGGATGAAAGCGCCAGGCGCAGTGCCCGCCGTCCGGCGTCGCCCATCGCTCCGGCAGTAAGTGCCCCGGGTATGTCCAGCACCGCCGAGGTCTCCGGAGTTCCCGGCTCCCCGCAAAGCGCCGGGAGTGCAGAAGCCGCCGGCGGCGCGGGGCAGGGGTCCTGGCGGTCCAAGGTGCCCGGCATGCCCTTCGGCAAGGAGATCCTGCTGGGCGCAGGCTTGTTGCTTGCCGCCGGAATCCTGATCGCCCGGCTCCTCGGTGTTGACGTGCCTTTGGGCACCCTGATTCCGGTAGCGGCGATCCTGGGCGGCGCTGCGATCGCCTGGATGCAACTGGATGAGACCCGCCGGGCGGGGCTCGTGGACAAGACCAAGGCGGATCAGGCCGGCGGCTGGGCGCGGCTCGCAGCCGGGCTCGCCCTCGTGGTGGCCGGCGTGTTGGTGATGGTGTCCGGCTCAGGGTCGTGGGAAGAGACCTGGCTGGCGCTCCTGGCCTCGGTGGCGGTGCTCGGCGGCGTGGCCCTTGTGCTGCTGCCCTGGGGATTGAAGTTCTGGCGCGACCTGGAAACCGAGCGCGCGGGGCGTGTCCGCGCCACCGAACGCGCCGAGATCGCCGCCCACCTCCATGACTCTGTACTCCAGACCCTCGCCCTCATCCAGCGCCGTGCTGGCAATGAGCACGACGTCATCCGGCTGGYCCGCGCCCAGGAGCGGGAGCTGCGGGGCTGGCTGTACCGCGATGCCGACAAGGAATCCGGCCAGCTGTCCGAAGGCATCGAGGCCGCCGCTGCCGAGGTCGAAGACACCCTCGGACACGCTGTCGAAGTGGTCAGCGTGGGCGACTGCGTCATGACCCAACGCCACGAGGCCCTCGTCCAGGCGGCCCGTGAAGCCATGCTCAACGCCGCCCGTCACGGCGGCGGCACCGTCTCCGTCTACCTTGAAGTCACCGACGACGCCGCGGAAGTCTTCGTCAAGGACCGGGGGCCGGGCTTCGATCCGGAGTCGGTTCCCCCGGACCGGCTCGGCGTGCGCGAATCGATCATCGGGCGGATGAACCGCCACGGCGGCACCGCCGCCATCATCAGCAKCCCGGACKGCACCGAAGTACGGCTCAGGCTGCCCGTCACCGCCGCCGCATCTGCCGGAACTGCCGCGGCTGCCGCCAATAACAGCAACGGAGAGGCCAAACCGTGACCATCCCAGCCCCGGGAGACCCCGCAACCGGAAACCCGGCACCAGTGAACCCCGCAGCCGGAAACCTATCCCCGATCCTCGTGGTGATCGTGGACGACCACGCCATCTTCCGCTCCGGGTTGAAGGCGGACCTGGACCCGGACATCGTCGTCGCGGGCGAGGCAGGCACCGTGGAAGAGGCAATTGCCGTCATCGCAGCCCGGCGTCCCGACGTCGTGCTGCTGGACGTCCACCTCCCCGGCGGCCGCGGTGGCGGCGGCCGTGAGGTGCTGGCCGGCTCGGCGCCGCTGCTGGCCACCACACGGTTCCTGGCGCTGAGTGTTTCGGATGCGGCGGAAGATGTGGTGTCCGTGATCCGGGCGGGCGCGCGCGGCTATGTCACCAAGACGATTTCCGGACCGGAGATCAGCGGCGCCGTCCGCCGCGTGGCCGGCGGCGACGCCKTCTTCTCGCCACGGCTGGCAGGCTTCGTCCTGGACGCGTTCGGCACGGCCCCGGCGGACATTGCCGACGACGAACTGGACAAGCTTTCGGCGCGGGAGCTCGAGGTGATGCGCCTCATCGCCCGCGGCTACAGCTACAAGGAGGTGGCCAAGGAACTGTTCATCTCGATCAAGACAGTCGAAACCCACGTCTCGGCCGTCTTGCGCAAACTCCAGCTCTCCAGCCGCCACGAGCTGACCCGCTGGGCCGCCGAACGCCGCCTCCTTTAACCCAGGGATGCGCTATCACTTGTGGTGGCCTCGCCGGGGGCAAAGCAACCACAAGTGACAGAGCATCGGGGGGGTGGGGCTGCTATTTCGCCTTGCCGAGKAAGTCCTGCAGGCGGGCGACGCCCGTGGCCAGGTCTTCGTCCCCCAGCGCGTAGGAAAGGCGCAGGTAGCCGGACGGGCCGAAGGCCTCGCCGGGAACCACCGCCACCTCGACCTCGTCCAGGATCAGCGCCGCGAGTTCGGCAGAGGTGGCCGGCCGCGCGGGACCGTTCGCCGAGGGGAACTCCTTGCCCAGCAGCGCGCGGACGTCCGCGTAAACGTAGAAGGCGCCCTTCGGCGTCGGGCATTCAACTCCGTCAATAGCGTTCAGGCCCGCGACGATCGCCTTGCGGCGGCGGTCAAAGGCCACCTTCATCTCATCGACGGCGGTCAGCGGCCCGGACACGGCGGCGAGGGCAGCAATTTGCATGATGTTGGAGACGTTCGACGTCGCGTGGGACTGCAGGTTGGTGGCGGCCTTGATGACGTCGGCGGGGCCGATCATCCAGCCCACGCGCCAGCCMGTCATGGCGTAGGTCTTGGCGACGCCGTTGAGGATGACCACCTTGTCGCCCAGTTCGGGGACGGCCGTGGCGATCGAGGTGAACGGCACGCCGTCGTACGTCAGGTGCTCGTAGATCTCGTCGGTGACAACCCACAGGCCCTTGGACGCCGCCCACTGGCCGATCGCCTTGACCTGCTCCTCGGAGTACACGGCGCCRGTGGGGTTGGAGGGGGAGACGAAGAGGAGGATCTTCRTGCGGTCCGTCAGGGCGGCTTCCAACTGGTCCACCGTGACCAGGTATTCCTGCTCCGGGCCGGCGAAGACCTCCACCGGCACGCCGCCGGCCAGCCGGATGGCCTCCGGGTACGTGGTCCAGAACGGGGTGGGAACAATGACCTCGTCGCCCGGATCCAGGAGGGTGGCGAACGTGTTGTACACGGCCTGCTTGCCGCCGTTGGTCACCAGCACCTGTGATGCCTCGGCCTTGTAGCCGGAATCCCGGAAGGTCTTCTCCGCAATGGCCTGCTTCAACTCCGGCAGCCCGCCCGCAGGGGAGTAGCGGTGGTACTTCGGCTGGCTCGCGGCCTCGATGGCGGCCTGCACGATGTAGCCGGGGGTCGGGAAGTCGGGTTCCCCGGCACCGAAGCCGATGACCGGCCGGCCGGCTGCCTTCAGCGCCTTCGCCTTGGCATCGACGGCCAGAGTGGCGGATTCGGCTATGGCGGAAATGCGCTGGGAAATGCGGGCAGCAGACATGGGCGGGTCCGTTCTTCGCTTGCAGCTGGAAGGCTGGATGTGGGATTCGACGGAATCTACTCTATGCTGTTCACCGGATCCCCCGCGGTGCCGGAACGGAAATGTGACTGACGGCTGTCAGTTGGTTTTGACGGTCACGCAGGGGGCCGGAAGAGGGCCGGTTCGACGTAGGCGCAGTTCTTGCGTAGACTGGTTCTMCGGTGTTGAAAACACGATGATGGCCTGCGCCTCAGGGAAGCCTGCGGAATGCATCGGCCGGAGCGGATTTTAGCCCCGAAGGGTAGTGGCGCAATTGGTAGCGCAGCGGTCTCCAAAACCGCAGGTTGCAGGTTCGAGTCCTGTCTGCCCTGCGCATGCTGTTCCGGATCATCCGGAACCAGCGCAGCAACCATGGTTCAGTTCAGAGCCGGGTATCCGATCATTGCGAGGATGAGTGAGGACCAGGTGACCGAAACGGCTGCCAGCAGCTCCAAAGGCCGCCCCGCCAAGAATGCCGCCAAGCCCGGCTTCTTCGCTCGCATCGCGATCTTCATCCGCCAGGTCATTGGCGAACTGAAGAAGGTCGTCGCACCAACCCGTAAAGAACTGATCAACTACACGCTCGTGGTGCTGGTGTTCGTGATCATCATGATGGTGATAGTCACCTTGCTGGACCTGGCCTTTGGGACCGCAGTCAGCTGGGTCTTCGGCGGCAGCGCCCCCACGGACCGCTAAGGCGACCGGTCCGCAGACTGCGTGGATGCCCCGGGAAACCGGAGATTCCGCGGGGTGTGCGGAATTGAGTCATTTAAATAGGCATGTTAGGCAATGAGGAAGCAGGAGACCAAGTGTCTGAGCAGGAGCTCGAGGTAACTGAGACTGGGCTGGATAAGAGCCAGGACGCCGTGGTGGAAGCCGCGGAAGAGTCCGCGGCTGTGTCTGCTGCACCCGAATCCGACGTCACTKACGAGGCCGTAGCCGCGGAAGAAGACGCTGAGGCAGCAGTTGCCGCCGACGTCGACGCTGAAGAAGACACCGACGCTGACGCCGAAACGGGCGACGCTGAAGAAGACACCGACGCGCTGGCAGCCGCGGCCGCCAAGGCCGACGTCGACCCCGCCGAAGAGTTCAAGGCCAAGCTGCGCCGTCAGGAGGGTGACTGGTACGTCATCCACTCCTACGCAGGCTACGAGAACCGCGTCAAGGCCAACCTTGAGACCCGCATCCAGACCCTGGACATGGAAGATTACATCTTCGAAATCCAGGTTCCGATGGAGGAAGTCGTTGAGATCAAGAACGCTCAGCGCAAGGTCATCAACCGCGTCCGCATCCCCGGCTACGTCCTGGTCCGCATGGACCTGACGGACGCTTCCTGGGGCGCCGTCCGCCACACCCCCGGCGTCACCGGCTTTGTGGGCAACGCCCACAACCCGGTCCCGCTGCGCCTCGATGAGGTCTTCTCCATGCTCGCCCCGGTCTTCGAAGAAGAGCAGGCCGAGAAGGGCAAGCCCGTCAAGCACGCTGCCGCCCAGGTGGACGTCGACTTCGAGGTTGGCGAGTCCGTCATCGTCAAGGAGGGCCCGTTCGAGACCCTTCCGGCCACGATCTCCGAGATCAAGATCGATTCCCAGACCCTCGTGGTGCTGGTGTCCATCTTCGAACGCGAGACTCCGGTCACGCTGGCGTTCAACCAGGTCAGCAAGATCTAACTGGACCACAAGAATTCGCCCCGTGACTGCCCGCTTAGCAGCCACGGAGCGGCCGGCCGCCTTGCCATGGCGGCCACCAACCTGAGGCACGCTCCTGTGTCCCAGGACGTATTTGAGAGAAGGACCTACATTGGCTCCCAAGAAGAAGGTCACCGGCCTCATCAAGCTGCAGATCCAGGCAGGTGCCGCTAACCCGGCCCCGCCGATCGGTCMTGCGCTTGGCCAGCACGGTGTCAAYATCATGGAATTCTGCAAGGCGTACAACGCTGCGACGGAAGCCCAGCGCGGCAACGTGATCCCCGTGGAAATCACGGTCTACGAAGACCGTTCCTTCACGTTCATCACCAAGACCCCGCCGGCTGCAGAGCTCATCAAGAAGGCTGCAGGCGTTGCCAAGGGTTCACCGACCCCGCACACCGTCAAGGTTGCCAAGCTKACCCAGGCTCAGGTCAACGAGATCGCCACCACCAAGATGGAAGACCTCAACGCCACGAGCCTCGAAGKCGCAGCGAAGATCATCGCCGGCACCGCCCGCTCCATGGGTATCACCGTCGAGGGTTAATTCCCCACCGCTGATGCGCCGGGTTCGGAAAACCGATCACGACGCCGGTCAGCACCGCCGGTCCGCCGGCAACACCTAAACATTGAAAAGCGGAATTCCGGGATGGATAAACCAGCCGGGATGCCGCCTGTGGCAGGGCCCAGCGCGGTCCGCAGACCACAACTGCACAAGGAGAAATAAGCAGCATGGCAAAGCGCAGCAAAGCATATGAGGCAGCCGCGGCCAAGATCGACGCGGAGAAGTTCTACGCGCCGTTCGAKGCAGTGACGCTCGCCAAGGACACCAACCCGTCCAAGTTCGACKCCACCGTTGAGGTCGCTTTCCGCCTGGGCGTTGACCCGCGTAAGGCCGACCAGATGGTCCGCGGCACCGTTAACCTGCCGCACGGCACCGGTAAGGTTGCCCGCGTCCTCGTCTTCGCAACGGGCGACAAGGCTGAGGCAGCAATCGCTGCCGGCGCCGACTTCGTTGGTTCCGATGACCTGATCGAAAAGATCGCAGCCGGCTGGACCGACTTCGACGCCGCCGTTGCCACCCCTGACCTCATGGGCAAGGTTGGCCGCCTCGGTAAGGTCCTGGGTCCGCGTAACCTGATGCCGAACCCGAAGACCGGCACCGTGACCGCTGACGTCGCCAAGGCTGTCAACGACATCAAGGGCGGCAAGATCGACTTCCGCGTCGACAAGCACTCGAACCTGCACTTCATCATCGGCAAGGTGTCCTTCGACGCCGTCAAGCTGGCCGAGAACTACGCGGCCGCTCTGGAAGAGGTCCTGCGCCTCAAGCCGTCCGCGTCCAAGGGCCGCTACATCCAGAAGGCCACCGTGGCCACCACGTTCGGCCCGGGCATCTCGGTTGACCCCAACGTCACCAAGGTCCTGACCGAGGTCTAGTCCTCACCGGATCCACGGCGTCGCCAGCTTCAGGGCGTCACCAGTTCCAGCGAAAGGCCGTCCCGCAACTGCGGGGCGGCCTTTCGCCGTATCCGGCGCGGAAATCCCCTCGTGCGTCCGGAAACTTCGTGCCCCGCGGAAACCAGGTGCCGCCCGGAAAGGCTTGGAGCCGGCCGGAAAGGCTTGGCGCCGCCCGGGCCGCCGGTTAGGATTTCCCGGTGACTACGCCGCCGTACCTCATCGAGCAGCTTTCCCTGCCCGCGGGCCTTGATGCCGCTGACCCTGGCATCCCGGACCCTGATGCCGCTGACGTGGGGGAGTTCCGTGAATTCGTGGATCTCTGCGACGAGCTCGCCCTGCAGACCTGGGGAAACCTGGACCGTTCAGCATCCGAGGCGGCCCGGCTCCAGTACTGGCGGGACAACCMCTACAGCCGGCTGCGGCTCTTCTTCATCCGGGTCGACGGGTGCATGGTGGCCCGCTCATGGATCCGTTACGAACTGCAGGAAAACCTCAGCAGTGCGCTCCTGCACGTGAACGTTCTCGATTCCTTCGCSGGCCGCGGGATCGGCCGGGCACTGCTGCAGCACGCCGAAGCGCTGGCCGCCGGCGACGGCCGGACCATACTTCAGACGTTCACGGAACACCCGGCCGATTTCGACGTCGACGGTCCGAACCTCATCAAGCCAGCCACCGGGACCGGGGCGCTTCCGGCCGGTGCGTCCGGCGTCCGGTTCGCCGGGCGGGCCGGTTACCGCCTGGAGCAGGTGGAACGCTTCAGCGCCCTGGAGGTCCCGGCGGCGGCGGACCTCGATGCTCTGGCGCGGGACGCCCTGACCCGCGCGGGGGACTACGAACTMCTGCACTGGAGCGATTCGTGCCCGGAGGACGATGCCGCCCAGTTGGCCGTGCTGATGTCGCGCATGAGCACCGACGCCCCCACCGGCGCGCTCAGCTACGAGCCGGAAACGTGGGACGTCGCGCGGGTACGCCACGTCGAGGACACCTGGCGGCGGGCCGGCCTGTCCTCCCTCGTCGCGGCGGCGCGGCACCGGGCCACCGGTGAGCTCGCCGCCTACACGGTCCTTCAAGTCGCCGCCGACAAACCCWGGCTGGCCAGCCAGGACGACACCCTGGTCGCGGCCGGCCACCGGGGCCACCGGCTGGGCATGCTCGTCAAGATCCTCAACCTGCGCCGGCTGCGTGACGGCTATCCCGAGGTGCAGCGGGTCATCACCTTCAATGCCGCCGAGAACGACCACATGCTTGGTATCAACATCGCACTGGGCTTCAAGCCGGCGGGGTACGACGGCGAATGGCAGCGCTCTGTTGTGGCGGCCGGTAACGGCACGCCGAACTGAACCCCGCGGCGGCCGGACGCCCGCGGGTCCGGAAACTGGCCCGCGTCACCAATGGAACAGCAGCCCAAACCAGCATATGCTGGCGGTTGAAAGCCCGGTCTGAACCGGGCCGTACCGATGGCGGGTGGCAGAACGGCTGGGATGATGCCCTCTATGGCAGACGATGTACGGATTGAGCAGCTGTGGATCCCCGATTCCCTCGACGCGCCCGATGCCGCTGACTTTCTCGCCGCTATCGAAGTGKGGCGAAGGGTCAGGATGCAGACCTGGGGTACCGACGACCTCGCCTACGCGCCGCAGGAGAAACTGCTGGAGATGGCGGACCCCTACGAACGCCAGGTGATCCTCGTGGCCAAGGTCGACGGCGTGATCGTCGGGACAGCGGACATCGCCCTGCCCCTCGTGGACAACCTGGACCTTGCCGAATTTACCCTCGACATCCTTCCGGAATACCGGCGCCGGGGTGTGGGGCGGCAGCTGCTCGAGGCCGCAGAGCATTTCGCCCGGGACGAGGGCCGCCACACCATCCTGATCGACACCAACCATCCGGGATCGACGCTGACGGACYCGGAGGCCGAGCAGCTGGTGCCCGGCAGCGGTGTCGGGTTTGTCCCGCTGGGAAGCCGCGACGTCGAGTTCGCCCGCCACACCGGGTACACTCTGCAGCACATTGAACAGTTCAGTTCCTGCGCCCTGCCCCTGGACAGCAAGCTCGTCGCCGAACTGGAGGCGGAGGCCGAGGAATCCAATGCCGGCCGGTACCGCCTGCACCACTGGACGGACCGCTGCCCGGACCAGTGGCTCGAGGCAGTCGCCGCCCTGGAGAACCAGGCAGGCGAGGACGAAGTGCCGGGGCCGGATGCCGAGGAGATGGTGTTCGACGGCGGCATCCTCCGCGAAGCGGAGGAGGTGACCATTGCCCAGGGCCGCCGGACGGTGGTGACCGCCGTCGAGCACATCGCCAGCGGAACTCTCGTGGGACTGACCACCATCAGTGTCCTCGCGCTGCGCCCCGACGTCGTGTTCCAGGATGACACTGTGGTGCTGCAGGAACACCGCGGCAACAAGCTCGGCCTGCTGATCAAGGTCGCTAACATGGAGCGGCTCAGCGAACAGTTCCCGGACGCGCGGGTCCTCTACACCTGGAACGCCCCGGAGAACCGCTACCTGCTGAAGGTCAACCAGCAGCTGGGGTTCACTACAGCGGGCGTGACCGGTCTCTGGCAGAAGGAACTTCCCAACTTCGGCCCGTCCGTCAGCTGAGGGCCGGCTCGTGCGCGCTGATCCTCGTGCCGGGCTCCCGAGCGGGCCCGATTTGGAGCACGCGCACGGTGTCCCGTAAGCTGGGAGGACCAAAGACCGTCGGTTGTTGGAAATCCACTCTCCCAAGCAAGACTCACTTCTGCAGTCGCGCCGGGAGAAGACAGTAGGTTTCCGGACGAAGGACCCTGAACATAGGGCGGCCGGCGCAGGTKAACGAAGCAAAGCTCCGCGGTCATGGACTGCGTCGAGACAAGCCCCGTGCATCTGCGCGGGGCGTTTTTAGTTTTTAGCTCACCTGAGCGGGGACCCGGACACACCGGCACTATCCCCGGAAGGAGGGTTATGGCAACGCCTAGCAAGGTTTCAGCAGTAGCTGAGATCACTAACGATTTCAAGGAATCGACCGCCGCTGTCCTGACCGAATACCGTGGGCTCACCGTTGCACAGCTCAAGCAGCTGCGTGTTTCTCTCGGCCAGGAAACCAAGTTCTCGGTCGTCAAGAACACCCTGACCGCTATTGCAGCCAAGGAAGCTGGTGTCGAAGCATTCGACGGTCAGCTCGCCGGCCCCACTGCAATCGCGTTCATCAAGGGTGACGCAGTTGCCGCTGCCAAGAGCCTGACGGATTTTGCCAAGGCCAACAAGCAGCTGGTCATCAAGACCGGTTACTTCGAAGGCAAKGCACTGAACGCCAGCGAAGTTGCTGCCCTGGCAGCACTCGAGTCCCGTGAGCTGCAGCTCGCCAAGGTTGCAGGTGTCCTCAAGGCTCCTGCTGCCGCTGCTGCACGCATCATCGACGCACTGCGCCTCAAGCTTGAAGAAGAGAACGGTGCACCGGCAGCAGCCGAAGCACCCGCCGCTGAAGAAGCTCCCGCAGCAGATGCAGCAGCCGAGGCCGCACCGGCCGAAGCCGCAGCCCCCGAAGAGAACTAACTCTCTTCTCCATAAGACTCCGGTGCGACAGCGGGCCTCAGGCCCGCCGGGCACCACTATAGGAAGGACGCCACACCATGGCGAAGCTCACCAACGAAGAGCTCATTGAAGCTTTCAAGGAACTGACCATCATCGAGCTCTCCGAGTTCGTCAAGCTCTTCGAAGAGACCTTCGAAGTTACCGCTGCTGCTGTTGCCGTTGCCGGCCCCGCCGGTGGCGCTGCTGCTGAGGAAGCCGAAGAGAAGACCGACTTCGACGTCGTCCTCGAAGCTGCTGGCGACAAGAAGATCGCAGTGATCAAGGAAGTTCGCGCCATCACTTCCCTGGGCCTCAAGGAAGCCAAGGACCTGGTTGACAGCGCTCCCAAGGCTGTTCTCGAAGGCGCCACCAAGGAAGCTGCCGAGAAGGCAAAGGAGCAGCTCGAGGCTGCCGGCGCCACCGTTACCCTCAAGTAACGTTMGCCGTCCGGATCCTTCGCGGTCCRCACTGCTTCACGGGAACCCCGTCCACTCCGGTGGGCGGGGTTTCCTGCGTTCCCGGGCCGAACTCCGGGACKGGTTGGCGGGATCGATGGACAGAACCCGTACCTCCGGGCGCCGTGTGAACGGAGTGCAAGGATTAGGCAAAGATTTTCTGATACCCCTGTCGCACTTGCTGGCGCGTCCCTAGACTGTGGATTTGTGCCCACCGGCCCCCAACGCTCAGGAGTTCACCCACAATGACGGACCCTCACGATTCCTTCTCCCGCCGCGCCATGCTCACAGCAGCCCTCGTGGGCGGTGGCGCCGCCGCTGCCGCGCTGGCCGGAGCCCCGGCAGCGCAGKCCGCCGGCAAACAATCAGAAGTGGGCCAGCCCGGCGGCAAGAAACAGTTCACCCTGACCGTGCTCGGCACCACCGATCTGCACAACAACGTCTTCAACTGGGATTACTTCAAGAACACCGCCTAMGCCGACACCGCCGGAAACAAGATCGGGATCGCCCAGGCAGCCACCCTGATCCACGCCATGCGGGCCGAGCGCGGCGCCGCGAACACGCTGACGATCGACGCCGGGGACACCATCCAAGGCACGCCACTTGCCTACTACTTCGCCAAGATCAACCCCATCTCCGCAACCGTGAAACACCCCATGGCGCTGGCCATGAACACGATCGGCTACGATGCCGTGGGGCTGGGCAACCACGAGTTCAACTACGGCATTCCGCTCCTGCGCACCTGGGAGAAGCAACTGAACTTCCCGCTCCTGGGCGCTAACGTCCACGACGCCGTCACAGGCGGCCGTGCCTTCACCCCCTACGTCCTCAAGCGGGTCAAGACGGACAACGGCTGGCTRACGGTCGGCCTGGTCGGTTTCGTGACGCCGGGGTGCGCGCTCTGGGACCGCGACAACGTCCAGGGAATGCTTGACTTCAACGGCATCGTCGAAGAGGCCAAAACAGTCATCCCGCAGGTCAAAGCCGCCGGCGCCGACATCGTGATCGTCACGAGCCACTCCGGCGCGACACCCGGATCATCCTACGGCGACGCCCTGCCCTTCCCGGAGAACGCTTCCACCCAGCTCGCCGAGGAAGTCCCCGGCATTGATGCCATCCTGGTCGGGCACGCCCACCTGGAAATCCCGGAACGCTTTGTCACCAACAAAGCCACCGGCAAGCAGGTCCTCCTGACCGAGCCGCTCAAATGGGGCATGCGGGTGTCCGTCATGGACCTCGAACTCGCCAGGGAGAAGGGCCAGTGGACCGTCACGTCGGCACATTCGCTCCTGCTGGACGCCAAGACGGTCGACGCCGATCCCGCCGTCGTCCGGGCCGTTCAGGCCGGGCACGAGGCCACGGTGAGTTACGTCAACGAGGTGATCGGCACTTCCACGGCCCCGCTCAGCACGGCCACCGCCTGCTGGGAGGACTCCGCCGCGATCGACGCCATCAACTACGTCCAGGCCAGCACCATCAAGGCCGAGTTGGCCAACGGACCCGCGGCGGGGCTGCCCGTGTTGTCCATTGCGGCGGCATTCTCCCGTGCCGTCGACGTCAAGGCCGGACCGCTGACCATCCGCGACGTCGCAGGGCTGTACATCTTCGACAACACCCTGCTCTCCATCAAGGTCACCGGTGCCCAGGTCAGGGACTACCTGGAGTGGTCCGCCCAGTACTTCAAACCGGTGACCGGCACCACGGCTAGGGCCGCKGACGTCACCAACGCCGTGACCGCCGTGGCCCCGAACGGCACACCGGACTATAACTACGACGTCGTCTACGGACTCGACGCTCCGCTGAACTATGAGATCGACCTCGCCCGGCCGGCAGGGGACAGGATCGCCAATCTGAGTTACGGCGGCCAGGCGCTGCGGCCCGAGCAGGAATTTGCCCTGGCCATTAACAACTACCGGCAAAGCGGCGGCGGGAACTTCCCGGCCGTCAAGACCGCTCCGGTGCTCTCGAACAGCCAGCAGGAGATCCGGCAGCGCATCATCGACTACGTGGTGGACCACGGCACCCTGGATGTTGCCGTGTTCAGCCAGGCCAACTGGCGGCTCACCGTCAACGGCGCGCCGCTCACGGTCACGGCCTGACGCCAGCGCAACAGCGTCGACTGCTCCGTAACTGCCGTTTTCAGCACGCATAAGGGCAGTTACGGAGCAGTCGACGTGTCAGGCACCGCCGGGCCGGGCGTTGTTGTTAACCCGGCTGGGCTAGTTGGGTTGGTTCGGCTAGCCGGGTTMGGTGATGTCCGCGACGACGGCCCCCAGGKCCGCCGTCAGGGCGTCCGCGTCGACGAACGCGCTGTAGCCGTGTTCCCCGGCTCCCATGGAGATCCGCCGGCCCGTGATGGTCTGGTCGGCGTAGACCGGCCACGGCCGGGTGCTGCCGAGCGGCGTAATGGTCCCGCGCTCGTAGCCGGTGGCCTCGAACGCCGTTTCCGCCGTCGGGAGCGAGAGCTTGTTGACTCCCAGCAGTGCCCGCAGCTTGGGCCAGGAGATCTGCCGGTCGCCCGGAATGAGGGCGAACAGGAAGCTGCCGTMCTTGTGCTTGACCACGAGCGATTTCACGATATCCGCGGGCCGGATCCCCAGGATGCCGGMCGCTTCCTCGAGGCTGCGGGCAGCGAGGCGTTCCACTATCTCGACGTCCAGGCCCCGGGCCGCGGCATCGGCCAGGAACCGCTCGCGGCCACCGCCGTTTGATGTCTGCTCTGCCATGCCCGCCAAAATCCCTCCCCGGAACTCCTGACCCGGCGGTTGCCGGGTCAGTCGCACTTCAGCCCTTGTCGCACTTCAGCCCTAGTCGCGGTACAGCAGCAGTGCCTCGCCCTGGCCGCCGCCGCCGCACAGGGACACGGCGGCCTTGCCGGTGCCCCGGCGTTTGAGTTCGTGGGCCGCGTGGAGGGCCAGCCGCGCGCCGGAGGCCCCGATCGGGTGGCCGAGGGCGATCGCCCCGCCGTGGATGTTGCACCGCTCCAGCGGGTAGCCGAGATCCTTCAGGGACTGCACGGCCACGGAGCCGAACGCCTCATTGATTTCGATGAAGTCGAGGTCGGCGACCGTCCACCCGGCCTTGTCCAGGGCGCTCCTGATGGCGTTGGACGGCTGGGAGTGCAGCGAGTTGTCCGGCCCGGCGACCTGCCCGGGCTTGCCGACCACGGCGAGGTACTCAAGCCCGTTGTCCTCGGCGAACTTCCGGCTGCACAGCACCAGGGCGGCAGCGCCGTCGGACAGGGGAGAGGAGTTGCCCGCGGTGATGGTCCCGTCCGTGACGAACGCCGCGCGCAGGYCGGCCAGCGACTCAACCGTCGTGTCCGGCCGGACGCCTTCGTCGGAGGTGACGGCGATAGGGTCGCCCTTGCGCTGCTTGACGCTCATCGCGGCGATCTCGCCGTCGAAGACGCCGTCCTTGGCGGCCCGGGCGGCGCGCTGGTGCGACTGCGCCGCGACCTCGTCCTGGGAAGCCCGGTCGATGCCGARGGTCAGGTTCTTGCTTTCCGTCGAGAGGCCCATGGACTGCCCGTCGAAGGCGTCGGTGAGGCCGTCGTGCGCGGCCACGTCCAGGGCCTGGACCGTGCCGTACGCCCAGCCCTGCCGTGAGCCGGGCAACACGTGCGGGGCGCGGGTCATGGATTCCTGGCCGCCGGCCACCACCACGGTGGCGTCGCCGCTGCGGATCATGCKGGCGGCATCGATCACGGCGGTGAGGCCCGAGAGGCAGACCTTGTTGATGGTCACCGTGGGGACGTTCCAGCCGATGCCGGCGCCGATGGCGCTCTGGCGGGCCGGKTTCTGGCCCGCCCCGGCCTGCAGGACCTGGCCCATGATCACGCTGTCCACCTGGTCCGCCCTGACGCCGCTGGCGGCCAGGGCGGCCTTGATGGCATGGGAGCCGAGTTCGACGGCGGTGAAGCTGGCCAACTGCCCGTTCAGGCGCCCCTGGGGGGTTCGGGCGGCGGCGAGGATGACAACGTCGTTGTTGTCTGCAGGATTGCTCATGGTCTTCTCTTCCGATCTACGACGGCTTTATGACGGCTTACTGTCTACGTTATCGTGAGCCCCATCACCTATCCATTCGGCCCGGGGCCGCACCGCGGCATGACACCGGCCGGACGCCGGGGGAGCGGCCGCACAGCCTCTGCACAGCGTCCTCTGTGCAACATTCGAGCAACATCCGCCAAACTTCGTGCTTGCAATCCCGCCGGAAGTGGGGTAGACAAGTAGGTTGCTTTGCCGTATCGTAGATATTTGCGTCTTCCCTGTTTACCTTCAGCCTTCATATAGCGGTGGGCTTAGCCTGACAGCTGCTCMATCAATGTGCCGTCTACAACGTGCACCAGCGTGGGCAGCGCGGGTCCCGGGTCATATAGCGGAACCGGACTGGTAGCACTGTGGAGTCATTCTGCAGGGTGCATAACGGGGGAGATCTGACAACGCCTGAAGGTCTGTGGAAGGATCCCTCTTGGTCGCCTCGAGCACCTCTAATGTAAACAACGCTACCGCTATCAATGCCGACAGCACCGATGGTGCCACTCGCCGGCTCTCATTCGCAAAGATTCACGAACCTCTTGATGTTCCGAATCTGCTCGCCCTGCAAACGGACAGCTTTGACTGGCTGGTCGGAAACGAACGCTGGCAGGCGMGCGTGGCGAAGGCCGTCGAAGAAGGCGACCTCAGCGTCGCCACCACCTCGGGTCTGTCTGACATCTTCGAAGAGATCTCCCCGATCGAGGACTTCCAGGGCACCATGTCCCTGAGCTTCTCCGAGCCGGAGTTCGCTGACCCCAAATACACCATGGCCGAGTGCAAGGACCGGGACGCAACGTACTCGGCTCCGCTGTACGTCAAGGCCGAATTCATGAACAACAACACGGGCGAAATCAAGCAGCAKACCGTGTTCATGGGTGACTTCCCGCTGATGACCGAGAAGGGCACCTTCGTCGTCAACGGCACCGAGCGTGTCGTTGTGTCCCAGCTGGTCCGCTCCCCGGGCGCCTACTTCGAGCGCACCGCCGACAAGACCAGTGACAAGGACATCTTCACTGCGAAGATCATCCCCTCCCGCGGCGCCTKGTTCGAACTTGAAATCGACAAGCGCGACCAGGTCGGCGTGCGTCTCGACCGCAAGCGCAAGCAGTCCGTCACCGTGCTGCTGAAAGCCCTCGGCTGGACCGAAGGTCAGATCCTCGAGGAATTCGGCCAGTACGACTCCATGCGCGCGACGCTGGAGAAGGACGCCACCGAGACCCGCGAAGACGCGTTGCTGGACATCTACCGGAAGCTGCGCCCGGGCGAGCCGCCCACGGTTGAGGCTGCCCAGTCCCTGCTGGACAACCTGTACTTCAACTCCAAGCGCTACGATCTGGCCAAGGTTGGCCGTTACAAGATCAACCGCAAGCTTGGCATCGACCGCTCCCTTGGCGACAAGGAAGCTTCGGTCCTGCAYGTTGAAGACATCGTGGCCATGATCAAGTTCCTGGTTGCCCTGCACGCCGGCGAGAAGACCCTCATGGGCAAGCGCGACGGCCAGGACCACGAGCTCCGCGTCGAGATCGATGACATCGACCACTTCGGCAACCGCCGCATCCGCGCCGTCGGCGAGCTCATCGAGAACCAGGTCCGCACCGGCCTGTCCCGCATGGAGCGCGTTGTCCGCGAACGCATGACGACCCAGGACGTCGAGGCCATCACGCCGCAGACCCTGATCAACATCCGTCCCGTTGTGGCAGCCATCAAGGAGTTCTTCGGAACTTCCCAGCTGTCCCAGTTCATGGACCAGAACAACCMGCTCTCGGGTCTGACCCACAAGCGCCGCCTGTCCGCGCTTGGCCCGGGTGGTCTGTCCCGTGACCGTGCCGGTATGGAAGTCCGTGACGTGCACCCGTCCCACTACGGACGTATGTGCCCCATCGAAACTCCTGAAGGCCCGAACATTGGTCTGATCGGTTCGCTGGCCTCCTACGGACGCATCAACCCGTTCGGCTTCATCGAAACCCCGTACCGCCTTGTCTCCGAGGGCGTCGTTTCCGATGAGGTCAAGTACCTCACCGCCGACGACGAAGCCGAGGTCCTGATCGCTCAGGCCAACGCCCCGCTCGACGAGAACAAGCGTTTCGCCGAAGAGACCGTCCTGGTCCGTGCCCGCGGTGGTGGAGGCGAGCCCGTTCTGGTTCCCGCCGCCGACGTCGAGTTCATGGACGTTTCCCCGCGCCAGATGGTGTCCGTGGCAACCGCACTGATCCCGTTCCTCGAGCATGACGATGCTAACCGTGCACTCATGGGTGCCAACATGCAGCGCCAGGCCGTGCCGCTGGTCCGCTCCGAGGCGCCGTTCGTCGGCACCGGCATGGAGCGCGCCGCCGCCGTCGACGCCGGTGACGTCACCATCGCGAAGAAGGCCGGTGTGGTCACCGAGGTTTCCGCCGAGCTCGTCATCATGCTCAACGACGACGGCACGGAAACCAACTACCGCATCAACAAGTTCGCCCGCTCCAACCAGGGCAACTGCTACAACAACCGTGTCCTGGTGAACGAAGGCCAGCGTCTGGAGGTCGGCGGCATCATCGCTGACGGCCCGGCGACGGACCAGGGCGAGCTCGCCCTCGGTAAGAACCTGCTCGTGGCATTCATGTCATGGGAAGGCCACAACTTCGAGGATGCCATCATCCTGTCCCAGCGCATCGTGGCCGAGGACGTACTGTCCTCCATCCACATCGAGGAGCACGAGATCGATGCCCGCGACACCAAGCTTGGTGCCGAGGAAATCACCCGTGACATCCCCAACGTGTCTGAGGAAGTCCTGGCAGGCCTGGACGAGCGCGGCATCATCCACATCGGTGCCGAAGTTGAGGCCGGCGACATCCTGGTCGGTAAGGTCACCCCCAAGGGCGAAACCGAGCTGACCCCGGAAGAGCGCCTGCTGCGCGCCATCTTCGGTGAGAAGTCCCGCGAAGTGCGCGACACCTCCTTGAAGGTCCCGCACGGCGAGTCCGGCACCGTGATCGGTGTCCGCGTCTTCGACCGCGACAACGACGACGAGCTGCCCCCGGGCGTCAACCAGCTGGTCCGCGTGTACGTGGCCGCCAAGCGCAAGATCACCGACGGCGACAAGCTCGCCGGCCGTCACGGCAACAAGGGMGTTATCTCCAAGATCCTTCCGATCGAGGACATGCCCTTCCTTGCCGACGGTACCCCCGTTGATATCGTCCTGAACCCGCTGGGTGTTCCGGGCCGTATGAACGTCKGCCAGGTGCTCGAAACGCACCTCGGCTGGGTTGCCAAKACCGGTTGGAAGATCGAAGGCGAGCCCGAGTGGGTCAAGCAGCTGCCGAACCTGCCGCGCGAGAGTGGCCAGACCACTGTTGCAACGCCGGTCTTCGACGGTGCTCGTGAAGAGGAAATCACGGGCCTGCTCGATTCCACCAACGTCACCCGCGACGGCGACCGCCTGATCAACTCCTCAGGCAAGACCCGTCTGTTCGACGGCCGCTCCGGCGAGCCGTTCCCGGATCCGATCTCGGTCGGCTACATKTACAYCCTGAAGCTCCACCACCTGGTGGACGACAAGATCCACGCACGCTCCACCGGCCCGTACTCCATGATCACGCAGCAGCCGCTGGGTGGTAAGGCACAGTTCGGTGGCCAGCGCTTCGGTGAAATGGAAGTGTGGGCGCTCGAAGCTTACGGCGCCGCCTACACGCTCCAGGAACTCCTSACGATCAAGTCGGATGATATCCACGGTCGCGTGAAGGTCTACGAAGCCATCGTCAAGGGCGAGAACATCCCCGAGCCGGGCGTTCCTGAGTCCTTCAAGGTCTTGATCAAGGAAATGCAGTCGCTGTGCCTGAACGTGGAAGTGCTTTCCACGGACGGAACCACAATTGAAATGCGTGACTCTGATGACGCAGTCTTCACGGCTGCGGAAGAACTGGGCATCGATCTGTCTCGTGCAGAGCCCAGTTCCGTAGAAGAGGTTTAGCAGGCTTCCGACGGCGGGCGGTTCCCGTCCGTCGTCGGAGTCCTCCCTCTTCCCGTAACCCAAGACTTCAGAATTTAGAGAACAAGAGAGAACAGGGACCATATGTCCAGCGAATCCTCCTTCGGCCTCATGCAGATCGGCCTCGCCACCGCGGAAGACATCCGTGGCTGGTCGTACGGCGAGGTTAAGAAGCCGGAAACCATCAACTACCGCACGCTCAAGCCCGAKAAGGACGGCCTCTTCTGCGAGAAGATCTTCGGCCCGTCCCGCGACTGGGAATGCTACTGCGGCAAGTACAAGCGCGTGCGCTTCAAGGGCATCATCTGCGAGCGGTGTGGCGTTGAAGTCACCCGCGCCAAGGTCCGCCGTGAGCGCATGGGCCACATCGAGCTGGCCGCCCCGGTCACGCACATCTGGTACTTCAAGGGCGTTCCCTCCCGCCTGGGCTACCTCCTTGACCTGGCACCGAAGGACCTCGAAAAGGTCATCTACTTCGCCGCCTACATGATCACGAGCGTCGACGCCGACAGCCGCCACGAAGAACTGCCCAACCTCCAGGTTGAGCACGACATCGAGAAGAAGCAGCTGATCGACAACCGCGACTCCGACATCGCCACGATCGCCCGCGACCTCGAAAACGAGCTCGCGCGCCTCGAAGGCGAAGGCGCCAAGGCTGCCGACAAGAAGAAGGCCCGCGACTCCGCTGACCGCCAGATGGCGAACGTCCGCAAGCGTGCCGACGCCGAAATCGAGCGCCTCGAGCAGGTCTGGGACMGCTTCAAGAACCTTAAGGTCGCCGACCTCGAAGGTGACGAAGGCCTGTACCGCGAACTGCGCGACCGCTACGGCATGTACTTCGAAGGCTCCATGGGTGCCGAGGCCATCAAGAAGCGTCTTGAGAACTTCGACATGCAGGCCGAGTCCGACATGCTGCGCGACATCATCGCCAACGGCAAGGGCCAGCGCAAGACGCGTGCCCTGAAGCGGCTCAAGGTGGTCAACGCCTTCCTGACCACCAACAACAGCCCGCTCGGCATGGTGCTGGATGCCGTCCCGGTGATCCCGCCGGAACTGCGCCCGATGGTCCAGCTGGACGGTGGCCGCTTCGCGACCTCCGACCTCAACGACCTCTACCGCCGCGTGATCAACCGCAACAACCGTCTCAAGCGCCTGCTTGACCTCGGTGCCCCGGAGATCATCGTCAACAACGAGAAGCGCATGCTTCAGGAAGCTGTTGACAGCCTCTTCGACAACGGCCGCCGCGGCCGTCCGGTCACCGGACCGGGCAACCGCCCGCTGAAGTCCCTGAGCGACATGCTCAAGGGCAAGCAGGGCCGTTTCCGCCAGAACCTCCTCGGCAAGCGCGTCGACTACTCCGGCCGTTCGGTCATCGTCGTCGGCCCGCAGCTGAAGCTGCACCAGTGTGGTCTGCCCAAGCAGATGGCCMTGGAACTCTTCAAGCCGTTCGTGATGAAGCGCCTGGTTGACCTCAACCACGCACAGAACATCAAGTCGGCCAAGCGGATGGTGGAGCGTTACCGCCCGCAGGTCTGGGACGTCCTCGAAGAAATCATCACCGAGCACCCCGTGCTGCTGAACCGTGCACCTACCCTGCACCGTCTCGGCATCCAGGCGTTMGAGCCGCAGCTCGTCGAAGGCAAGGCAATCCAGCTTCACCCGCTGGTTTGTGGCGCCTTCAACGCCGACTTCGACGGCGACCAGATGGCAGTCCACCTGCCGCTGAGCCCCGAAGCCCAGGCCGAGGCACGCATCCTGATGCTGTCCTCGAACAACATCCTGAAGCCGTCGGACGGCCGCCCGGTGACCCTGCCGTCGCAGGATATGATCATCGGTCTCTACCACCTGACCACCAAGCGTGTCGGTTCAGCTGGCGAAGGCCGGATCTTCTCCTCGGTTGCGGAAGCCATCATGGCCTACGACCTCCACGAGCTGCACCTGAACTCCAAGGTCAAGATCCGCCTCGAGGGCTTCGTGCCCTACGCCGGCTGGGAAGCCCCGGAGGGCTGGGAGCCCGGTCAGACCGCACTGGTGGAGACCTCCCTCGGGCAGGTCATCTTCAACCAGACGCTGCCCGCGGACTACCCGTGGGTTGAGGATGTTGCCGACAAGGGCGAGCTGTCCCGGATCGTTAACGACCTCGCCGAGCGCTACCCGAAGGTCGTCACCGCGGCAACGCTGGACAACCTGAAGGATGCCGGTTTCTACTGGGCCACCCGCTCAGGCGTMACCGTTGCCATCTCSGACATCGAGGTGCCCAAGTCCAAGCCGGCGATCCTTGCCGGTTACGAGACCATGGCTGCCAAGATCCAGGGCCAGTACGACAAGGGCCTGATCGACGACGACGAGCGTCGCCAGGAACTGATCGAGATCTGGAACAAGGCCACGAACGAGATCGCCCAGGCGATGCGTGACAGCCTGTCCCCGATGAACACCATCAACCRCATGGTGTCCTCCGGCGCACGTGGTAACTGGATGCAGGTCCGTCAGATCGCGGGTATCCGTGGCCTGGTGGCCAACMCGAAGGGTGAAATCATCCCGCGTCCGATCAAGTCCTCCTACCGTGAGGGCCTGTCGGTGCTGGAATACTTCATCGCCACGCACGGTGCCCGTAAGGGTCTGGCTGACACCGCCCTGCGTACTGCCAACTCGGGTTACCTGACCCGTCGTCTGGTGGACGTCTCGCAGGACGTCATTGTCCGCGAAGAGGACTGCKGCACCGAGCGCGGCCTGGTGACCGCTATCGCGGTGGCTGACGCCAACGGTGAGCTCGTCCTGGACGAGAACGTCGAGAACAGCGCCTACGCCCGCACCCTGGCCGTGGACGTCCTTGACGCCTCGGGCAAGGTCCTGGCAGCGGCCGGCACCGACTGCGGCGACGTCGTCATTGCCGAACTGTTCGCAGCCGGCATCACCGAGGTCAAGGTCCGCTCCGTACTCACCTGTGAGTCCAGCGTCGGCACCTGCRCCCTGTGCTACGGCCGTTCGCTGGCCACGGGCAAGACCGTCGACATCGGTGAGGCAGTGGGCATCATCGCCGCACAGTCCATCGGTGAGCCGGGCACTCAGCTGACCATGCGTACGTTCCACACCGGTGGTGCAGTTTCCGCCAGCGGCGGCGACGACATCACCCAGGGTCTGCCCCGTATCCAGGAGCTCTTCGAAGCCCGTACTCCGAAGGGTGTTGCACCGATTGCTGAAGCAGCCGGCCGCATCGCCATCGAAGAGTCCGAGCGCCAGATGCGCCTGGTCATCACCCCGGATGACGGATCCGAAGAGATCGCCTACCCGGTGCTGCGCCGTTCACGTCTGCTCATCGAAGACGGCGATCACGTCAGCGTCGGCCAGAAGCTCATCAACGGCCCGGTCGATCCCAAGCAGGTGCTGCGCATCATGGGTCCCCGTGCCGCGCAGAAGTTCCTGGTGGACGAAGTCCAGGGCGTGTACCGCAGCCAGGGCATCGGTATCCACGACAAGCACGTCGAGGTTATCGTCCGCCAGATGCTGCGCCGCGTCACGGTCATCGAGTCCGGTGAATCGGATCTGCTGCCCGGCGAGCTTGCCGAACGCAGCCGTTTCGAAGAGGCCAACCGCCGCGTTGTGTCCGAGGGCAAGACGCCGGCTTCCGGCCGTCCCGAGCTCATGGGCATCACCAAGGCGTCCTTGGCGACCGAGTMCTGGCTGTCCGCAGCTTCCTTCCAGGAAACCACCCGCGTCCTGACGCAGGCGGCCATGGAAGGCAAGAGCGATCCGCTGCTCGGCCTCAAGGAAAACGTCATCATCGGTAAGCTCATCCCGGCCGGCACGGGTCTCCCGCGCTACACCGAGGTCACCGTGGAACCCACTGAAGAAKCAAAGGCCAACCTGTTCACCGGCCCCAGCGCATTCAGTGACTTCTCCTACGACACCCTGGGCGGMGACGGAGCTCCCGAGTTCCACGCCATCCCGCTRGATGACTACGATCTCGGCAGCGACTTCCGCTAACGGGCAGGGCGGGCCCTTGCGTGTCGCGTTCCGCGCCACGTAGGGACCCGGCCGCCCTGCCCTGGCAGTTCAGAGCCTGCCCGATGGGATGGTCCCTCACCGCAAGGTGGGGGACCATCCCGTTTTAACCCGTTGACTGCTCCGTTATCGCCCTTTTGAGTCCCCAAAACGGCGATATGGGAGCAGTCGATGTCGGGAAGCGGCCGACGTCGGGCGGACGCCYAAACCCCGCCGATTAAGGGCTGGGAGCCGCCCGTGGTAGACTGGAGACTAATTGTTATTGTGGCAGTGGATGAGTGCGMCGGTTGCAGCTGAAAAGCTTAACCAGGACGACGTTTCCGGTTTGCAGGGTTCTTGTGCAACGTATGCCACATTTTCGCATGCCTAGGGGCAATTTGGGTCGAAAGTCCTTGGAGCCCGGCGTGCGGTCCGACTATTAAGGCTTCGCCTCAGCTGCTCTGGAGAGAACTTCAAGGCTCGGGCGGCGAGGCGCAGCGACAAGAGAGCGTCCGCCAACGGCCGCTCCGGATAAAACGGAGAACACGAGAGTGCCTACGATTAACCAGCTGGTCCGCAAGGGCCGCAYGCCTAAGGTCAAAAAGACCAAGGCCCCCGCGCTTAACGGCAGCCCGATGCGCCGCGGTGTTTGCACCCGCGTTTACACGACGACCCCGAAGAAGCCGAACTCGGCTCTGCGTAAGGTTGCACGTGTGCKCCTCAACGGTGGCATTGAAGTCACCGCTTACATCCCCGGTGTAGGCCACAACCTGCAGGAGCACTCCATTGTGCTCGTTCGCGGCGGCCGCGTGAAGGACCTTCCGGGTGTCCGCTACAAGATCGTCCGTGGCGCCCTCGATACCCAGGGTGTCAAGAACCGTAAGCAGGCCCGCAGCCGCTACGGCGCAAAGATGGAGAAGAAGTAATATGCCTMGCAAGGGTCCGGCCCCCAAGCGGCCGCTAGTTCTAGATCCCGTTTACGGCTCCCCGCTGGTTACCCAGCTCATCAACAAGGTGCTGGTTGACGGCAAGAAGTCCACCGCAGAGCGCATCGTTTACGGTGCCCTCGAAGGTGCTCGCGCCAAGTCCGGCGGCGACCCCGTTGCAGCCCTCAAGAAGGCCATGGAGAACGTCAAGCCWTCGCTTGAGGTCCGCTCCCGCCGTGTTGGTGG
>NZ_JBFTHK010000062.1:0-23588 GCF_056394205.1 Arthrobacter sp. 10T413_2
GCTCGGCTTCGATGGCGCATGGCGCACCGCTGGCGCTGGCCAAGGGCGAAAACGCTGGGGCTGAGGGGGTATTCGAAACTGCGGAAAGATGATCTCATCAATGCCCTGCGGGACGCGTGAGCGGCGTCAGCTCGGACACGCCGGGACCTTCGCACGGCATGGACGGTGGCGGAGACGGGCGGAATGAGACGCGCGAGGAAAAACTCGACCGGAACTGGTCGGAACTGCTACAGGAGCTGCGCGTCATGCAGACYGGCGTGCAGATCATTGCAGGGTTCCTTCTGACGTTGCCGTTCCAGCAGAAGTTCGCTGACCTGGACGGTTTCCAGCGCGGTCTCTACCTCACTCTCGTGCTCATCGCCGCGATGACGACGGGCCTGATGCTGATGCCCGTGAKCCTGCACCGCCGRCTGTTCCGCCACCATGTGAAAGACACCCTCGTCACCGCCGGAGACCGGATCGTGAAAGTCGCACTGGCCTGCGTCGCCGTCCTGATTGCGGGCTCGGCTTCGCTCATCTTCTCGGTCGTCCTGGGGAACACGGCGGGCGTGATGACCGGAGCCGCCCTGATCGTGGTCTTGAGCGTCCTCTTGCTCGTCTTTCCGTTACTGGCCCGGAACCGTCACTCTGGGACACCCGACCGGCCCGAGGTTCCCCCTCGACCGGATCAGAAGTAGCACCGGCGCCGACGACCATGTCCGCCCTCCAGCTCAAACGCTATTTGGCGATATGACCGCTGGATGCTTGTATTCGACAAAAGCGGATTCAGCTCCCGGATCTATCCCAAGGCCCGGTCCAGCAAACGCCGTATCCGTCCCTGTTCGATACCCTCATGGACGCCGGAAAGTGCGGTGAGGGTGTCCAGAGCAGCCCTTCCCCAGACCGCCCCGATGAGCGCTTCGAGCTCCATCTACCCGGCTCGCCGTCGGGGGAATACGCGGGATTCAGCGGGTCTGAACCGGCCAGGTGCGCGACGATCCAGTGCCGGTGCTCACAGATCTCCTGGATCGCGGCGATGTCCTCGTGGACCTTGGCGGCGATCCTGCTGAGCCGGGCCCCGTAGGGCGTTCCCCACCACGAATTCGCCGCCTGCCCGAACAGCCTTCCCCGGCCGAAGCAGCCATCGGGTGACTGTGCAGGTATCCGCGCAGTGAATTATCCGCTGCCGTTTCTTCCTGCTGCCTGCTGCCATTCATCGATTCTCTCCGGCGATGGTTGCCCGGTCCCGGGACCCGGGGGAGCTGCTTCGTCGGGGGTCTGCGTTTCGTTGCTGACGTTCCAGCCGCATTCTCAGGCCTGAGGATTTGTTCTGGCTCCGCGCTGGTGGTCCTCCAACTCCTTCTCGGCCTCACGCCGACCGGTCATGATCTTGTTGCAAGCCCGGACCGGGAGGCATTCAAGTGCCTAGACTCGGTGCATGGCTGACACAGCAAACGCGAAGGACCGCTCCGAACACCGCTGGCCGGCAGTTTTGGGGCTGCTCATTGCACTGGGCCTCTATGCCGCCCTTCCCAGCGCCTTCCTCCCGGCCGTGCGCTACACAGTCGTGGCCATCGGGCTCCTGATGCTGATTCCCTTGCTGATCCTCAACCCCCGGCGCCTGCGCAAAGAGACACGATGGTCAAAGCGGTTGGCCACGGGCCAGGCCCTGCTGCTTGTCGCCGCCAATGGTCTCGCCCTGGTGCAACTCATCATTTTGCTGACCGCCTCCGGCAACGGCAACGGCAACGGGCGTACGCTCCTTCTGGCGGCACTGCAGATCTGGGTAACGAATGTCATCGCCTTCGCTCTGGTTTTCTGGGAAGTGGACCGCGGCGGACCGGTCGCCCGACGGAATAGCCGCCGGGATGACCTACCGGCTGCTGATTTCCGGTTTCCCCAGGACGAAGACCACGATGCCGTCACGGAAGTTGCGACGCGGTCCTCGCTCAAGAGCGGCTGGGTGGCTTCCTTCGTCGACTACACCTATTTCTCCCTGTCCAACTCCATGGCCTTCAGCCCCACTGACACCATGCCCTTGTCGGCCCGGGCCAAAATGATGATGGGGCTCGAAGCCGCCGGAGGATTCGTGCTTCTGGCCCTCGTMATCGCGCACGCCGTTTCCCTGCTGAAGTAGGACCACAGTAAGCCCGGCCCCGATTTTCCCGCCCGGGTCCCCAGCTGATGGGCCGGCCCCGGCCTGACCCGGAAAGGCATCGCTACCCTCGTACACGCTGAGCCCGCCGTCGTCGGACAGCATGCGGCCATCACCCGCCGCGAGGACCACGGACTCGAAGCGAAACCCAGGCAGCCGCGGGCGCTGCCTAAGTGCGCTGCCTGCCGCCCACCGATCTCGCCCAGCTCACCAACTACCGCGAGAAGGCAACGACCGGCCCCGCCATACCGTGCCGTCCAGCAGGCCAGCGGCCACGTCGTCAGCGGGATAGTGCACTCATATCGGCTCTCCAGTCCCCCCAGCTTGGAGAGCCGGGAGCCTTCGCGCTTGAGTCCCGGATTCGCGCGAAGGCTTCCTTATGCATCCAACAGAGACTCGACGGCTTGAGGACGGTCAAAACCTGACCGGCATCCGGAGGGGTTCCGTCCATCTACCCAGCCGCGGACAGGTCAGGCGGCCGGCACGGCGCCGCGGTTTTCCCCTTCGGGCCGGTCGGGCAGCGACATAACGTGTTCGGAGACCGGCGGTAACAACGGTTGGGGTCGTGCGGCCGGTGCGTCCAGCACCACGAGCGGGAGTTCGCGGTGGACCAGGTAATCGCATGCTGCCGGGGCGATCATCATCAGCCCGGGGCATCGGCTTCCGCGGTGGTCAGGACGGATATTGGCTGCGCGCAAGCCGGCCCTGAATGCCCTTCCACGAACAGGTGGAAACATCTCGAGCCCGCACCAGCTCAGGTACAGGCCATACAGTTCGTCCATGCTGAGACCGTCCCCGTCCGGATCGGGGGCAACGCACTCTTTGAGGAAATCTTCCAGTGTCTTTGCCATTGTGGCCTCCTGCATCCCTGCGGTATAACCGCTCAACTGAAATAGCAACAGCATCGAATGTGAAGTCAGACCAGCCCAGAAACGTTCCTAAAACACTAAGAATTTAAGAGCACCTGTTGCCTCTGTCAACCAAAACTTTCGCAATGACCCCGGTGGACCCCAGACCCCGTACGGGTGCTCTCCCGGCTCACGTCGGGCGCCTCACCCGAAGCCCGACCGTCGCCCTGCTCGAAGGATATTACCGGACCCCGACCTCTCCAGAGGCAGCACACGGTCCCGGAGGCCGGGCGAGCCGGTGGGCTGTTTCGAGCATGGCGGCGTGGACGAAGGCCTGGGGGAAGTTGCCGCGGAGCTGGTGTTGTTCGATGTCGTATTCTTCGGTGAACAGTCCCGGGGAACCGCAGGCGGCCCGGTTGCGTTCGAAGAGTCGGAGGGCTTCTGCGGTGTTGCCTTGCTGATATTCCGTCAGGGCCAGGTTGAAGCCGCACAGGAGGAAGGCGCCTTCGGCGTCGGCCAGGGGTCCGGGGCCGTGCCTGAACCGGTAGACGTATCCCTCGATGAGGAGTGCTTCCCTCACGGCCGMTGCGGTGGCGAGGGAGCGGGGGTCGTGGGCCGGGACGGCTCCGCGGATGGCCGGGAGTAGCAAGGCCGCGTCGATCCTGTCGTCGGCGGCTGATCGTTGCCACCTGCCGCTGGGGTGGGTGCACGTGGCAGCCGTTTCTGCCGTGATCCTGTCGGCCAGTGCTCTCCAGGCAGAGGCTTGGGCGTCGGGGGCGTACCGGGCGATGGCTTTGAGGCCGGCTACGCAGATCAGGCGGGAATGAGTCCATCGTTCATTCCCGAGTTCCCAGATGCCGGCATCGGGCGCGGTCCACTTCGCTTCTATCGCCGTCGCCGCCTGCTCAGCGGCCTGCCAGTGCGCCTTCTCCAGGTGGTCGTGGCGGGCGGCCGTGGCGAAKAGCAGCAGGGATTCTCCGAAGTTGTCGAGTTGGAATTGCCCGTTGACCCAGTTCCCKACCTTGTCTGTCCCGCCGGGGTAGCCGGGAAGGTCGAGGGTGTGCTCGTCCGGGACTCTGGCACTGTTGACCGTGTAGGCGGGCTTGAGGCTGGTTCCGTCGGCCAGCAGCCTCTCGCTGACGAAGCGGACCGCGCTGTCGAGCAGGCCGGTGGCGCCGCCCGCACCGGCGGCCTGGCCGGCAAAGCATTGGTCCCGGATCCAGGCGTAGCGGTAGTCGTAGTTGCGTTTCGTGTCGGCCCGTTCGGGCAAGCCCAGGGTGGCGGCTKCGACCATGGCCCCAGTCGAGCTCGTCATGCCGTGAAGGACCGCGTATGCCCGGCGGGCGTCGGTTGGGGCGGCGGTATTGTGCATGGCGGGCACGGCCGCGTTCCAGGCCTGCTCGGTGGCGGCCCAAAGGTCCGCCGGCGCAGGCGCCCGGGCGGGCAGGGACTTGTTGGAAATCTCCAGCACGATATCGTGTTCGTCTCCGGCTCCGAGCCGAAGGTCCTGTCTGAGCACGTCGTGGATCAGCCTGGCGCCGCCCAGCCCGCTGACGCGCAGATGTAGTCCGCCGGCGGTGCCTGACCAGGCGCCGTCAGGAGACCTGGAAAGGTGCACAGTAGACGTTCCGAAGTCCGGCCGGGCCTGAAACAGGACCCGGACCGGGGCGGTCCCGGAGAGGACGCGGATCTGGCGCATCAGCACCGCGACCGCCGGATCGCCGGGCATCGCCAGGGCCTCGCGGCATTGGACAATCCCGTCGGTCGTGACCCAGCGGCTGGCCCAGATCAGTGTGCCGTCCTCGTACTGTCCTCCCCAGACGTACCGGGGGTTCAGGGGTGTCACGGCGAAGACGCCGGGCCCGCCCACCAGGGACGAAAATACGGCGGGGTCATGCCACTGCGGAGCGCACATGAAGACGACGTCACCGCGCGGTCCCATGACCGCGCCGCGTTCACCGTCGGCGAGCAGGGCGTAGTCGCGCAGGACCTGGGTGGGGAACAGCGCCTCGTAACTGCCGGGTCGGGCTGGTGTCGTCGCGGGGGTTCCCGGGCCGTGGGGGGCTGCCTGCCTGCGGCGGTGGAACGCCCTCGGGGTGTTCACGCTGGCTCCCTTCCAGGGTTTAGATCCGGTATGTTTCGGCGTCCTGCGTCCGAAAGATGAGGCCGTTGCCGGGCCGGTCGTCGTCGGGCCTGGCGCTGCCTCCTTGCGGGCTGGCGGTTCCTTCGAAGAACATCTCTTCGATCCTGACGTKGTCGTGGAACCACTCAAGGTGGCGGAAATTGAGTGTGCCGGCGGCTGCGGGGATGGTCAGGTTGGGGGCGCAGTGCCCGGAGATTTCCAGTCCGTGGGCCGCGGCTACGKCGGCGGCCCGGAACCACTGCGTGATGCCGCCGCAGCGGCTCAAATCGATTTGCAGGCAGTCCACGGCGTCGGCGTCGCACATCCGCTGGAAGTAGAACAGGTCGGTGCCGTATTCGCCGGCCGCGACGTCCGCCGTGACAGCCTGCCGGACGTGGCGAAGTCCGTCGAGATGGTCGCTGGAGACGGGTTCCTCGAACCAGGCGAGGTCCTGCTCGGCTGCGGCTTCGAACACCCGGACGGCTTGTTTGGCGGTGTAGGCGCCGTTGGCGTCGACGAAGAGTTGAACGTGCGGGCCGATGGTGTCCCGTGCCTGGCGGATTCGGTCGAGGTCGCGGGCCGTGTTGGCGCCGCTGTCCTGACCGATTTTGATCTTCACCCGCGGGATCTGTTGGTGACCGGCCCATCCTTCCAGCTGGCTTCGCAGCTGGTCTTCTGAGTAGGTGGTGAATCCGCCGCTGCCGTAGACCTCCACCTCTGCCCGGGCCGCGCCGAGGAGCCGGTGCAGGGGGAGATCGAGGATCCTCGCCTTGAGGTCCCAGAGTGCGCAGTCGACGGCGGAGATGGCGTATCCGGCCAGTCCYGGGCGTGACGCGTTCCGCACAGTCCTGGCCATGGCTTCGGCGGCGGCGGGAACGTCGAAGGCGTTCAGCCCGATCACGGCGGCCTCGAGCGTGTCCTTGATCAGCGCGGCGCACGCCGGCGGCGCGAAGGTCCAGCCGAGGCCGGTCCAGGCGCCGGCCCTGGCCTGCACCAGGACCATGGTGGTGGCGTCCCAGGCGAAGGTTCCGTCCGCCTCGTGCGCGCTGGTTGGCACCGTGTACGCCGAAATATCGAGCGACCCGAGCAGGAGCGTTGAGCCGGTCATGGCGGTCATTCGCTCCCGTGCGGGAGGAACTCCTGAGCCTTGGTCTTGATGCCCTCCTTGAGGATGCCCCAGGCACTGTCGTCGCCTTTCATGACTGCCTTCGCGCTGTTGAGCGCCTGCTCGAAGGTGGCGTGGGGCGGGACCGGGGGGATGTCCGGATCGGTGCGCACATCAAGGACGGTTGGCCGGTCCGCCATGAGGGCCCGCTCCCATGCTGCCCCGAGTTCGTCAGGGGAATCGACGTTGATCCCGTGCAGCCCGAGGCCGGACGCGAAGGCCGCGTAGTCGACGTCCGGAAGGGACTGCGATTCACGGAACGGCGGGACGCCTCCCATGGCGCGCATTTCCCAGGTGACCTGGTTCAGGTCGTTGTTGTGCAGGATCGCGACGATCAGTCGCGGGTCACTCCATTCCTGCCAGTAGCGCTGGATGGTGATGAGTTCGGCCATGCCGTTCATCTGCATGGCCCCGTCCCCGGCGAATGCGATGACGGGGCGGTCCGGATGGGCGAATTTCGCCCCGATGGCGTACGGGACCCCGGGTCCCATGGTGGCGAGGTTGCCGGACAGGGAGCCGCGGATACGGCCATGGAACTTCAGTTGCCGGGCGTACCAGTTGGCGGCGGAGCMGGAGTCCGCAGTGAGGATMGCATCCTCCGGCAGCCTGTCGGAGAGTTCGGAGAAGAGCCGCATCGGGTTGATGGGGCTGGCGTCGACCATTGCCTCGGCGCGCATCGTCTCCCACCACCGGGTGATCTTCGTTTCCAGATCCTCTTGCCAGGCGCGGTCCTCTTTGCGTTCCAGATGCGGGATCAGCGCCCGCAGGGCAGCCGCGGAATCGGCGACGATGTTGAATTCGTAGCCATACCGCARACCGATCATGCCGGGGTCGACGTCGATCTGGACGCCGCGCGCCTGGCCCTGCTCCGGCATGAACTGGGTGTAGGGAAAGCTTGATCCGATGGTCAGCAGGGTGTCGCAGTCGCGCATCATCTCGTAGCTGGGACGGGTGCCGAGCAGCCCGATTGCCCCGGTGACATAGGGCAGGTCGTCCGGCAGCGCGTCCTTGCCGAGCAGCGCCTTGGCGACGCCCGCACCCAGCAGATCCGCGACCTGCCGGACCTCCGCGGACGCGCCGCGCGCGCCCTGTCCGATCAGCATGGCCACTTTGCTTCCCTGGTTCAGCAGTTCGGCCGCTCCCCGGATCGCGTCGGCGTCGGGCTGGATGTCCGGCCAACGGATGCCGAGGCTGGAAGGAACCATTTTGAAGGCGTGCGTCGGGGGCGTGTATTCCAGTTCCTGGACATCGGAGGGGATGATGAGCGCCGTTGGCGCCCGTTGGGCCAGCGCTATCCGCAAGGCCCGGTCCAGGACATTGGGCAGCTGCTCCGGGACCGTKACCATCTGGAGGTAGTCGGAGGCCACATCCTTGAAAAGACTCAGCAGGTCAACCTCCTGCTGGTAGGAGCCGCCCATCGCGCTGCGTGCGGTCTGGCCAATAATCGCCACGACAGGCACGTGATCTAGTTTCGCGTCGTAGAGCCCGTTGAGCAGGTGGATCGCGCCCGGGCCGGAGGTGGCCATGCAGACGCCGACCCGGCCGGAGAATTTGGCGTAGCCGACGGCTTCGAAGGCGCTCATTTCCTCGTGCCGGGCCTGAATGAATTTCGGCTCGTTGCCGGCTTTCCCGAAGGCCGCGAGTACCCCGTTGATGCCGTCCCCGGGAAAGGCGAAGACTTGGTCCACGCCCCATTCGCCAAGCCGGGCCAGCAGGTAGTCGGMAACCGTCTGTGCTGCCATGATCAATCGTCCTTTCCAGTGCTTAATTTTTCGGCGGCGCGGGCCGCCACTGCCATGATCGTCAGCGCCGGGTTCGCGCTTMCCTGGGTCGGCAGCACGCTGCCGTCGGTGATGAACAGGTTCGGGATCGCGAAGCTGCGGCACATCCGGTCCACGACGCCGTGGTGTTCGTCCGCGGCCATCCGCGCTCCGCCGACCAGGTGGGCGAAGCGTTTGATGGTGATGACTTCGTCGGCGCCGGCCGCCTTCAGGATCTTCTCCATGACCGACTGGGCAGCTGCCATCAGTTGCCGGTCGTTCTCGCATTGGGTGTAGCTGAAACGGGCAACGGGGAGCCCGTTGCGGTCTTTCTCGTCCGCGAGGGTGACCCGGTTGTCGGCCTGTGGAAGAAATTCGCACAGGGCCCCGAGGCACCCCCAGTGGGGGTAGTCGCTCATGTACCGTCGCAGGTCCGCTCCCCAGTGCCCTTGGGCGGATACGTGCTCGGCCCAGGTGATGGGCAGCGGCGAGACGGTCTGGATGGAAAATCCGCGCTTGTACGGCTTCGTGGGGTCTGTCTCGTAGAAGTCCTCGGTACTGACTTCGGGGGGCGGGGCCTTCCACATGCGTACCTCTGCGTCGAACCGGCCCGCCGTTTGCGGGGCGCCCTGGACCATGAGGTACCGGCCGACCTGGTCGAAGTCGTTGCACATGCCCTGGGGGAATCTCGGGGAGGTCGAGTTCAGCAGAAGCCGCGGGGTTTCGATCGAGTAGCCGGCGACGGCGACCGTGCGTGCACGCTGGAACCGTTCCAGTCCGTGGCGGATGTAGTGGACGCCGGTGGCCCGGCCGGTGGCCTCGTCGAAGCCGATGCGGGTCACCATCGCATCGGCCCGGACTTCGGCTCCGCGGGCCAGGGCATCGGGGATGTGGGTGATCAGGGGCGAGGCCTTCGCGTTKACCTTGCAGCCTTGGAGGCAGAAGCCCCGGTAGATGCAGTGCGGCCTGTTCCCGAAGCGGCCGTTGGCGATCGCGACCGGTCCTACCTTGGCGGTGATGCCGCAGGCGCGGGCGCCGYGGAGGAAGAGCTCGCCGTTGCCCGAGACGGGGTGCGGCCGGTGCGGGTAGCGGTGCGGATCGCCCCACGGCCAGGGTTCCCCGGCCACCGGGAGTTCCTCTTCGAGGTCCTGGTAGTACGGGCGAAGATCAGCGTAGTCCAGGGGCCAGTCGGCGCCCACGCCGTCGGTGGTGAACGTGTGGAAGTCGCTGGGGTGGAAGCGGGGCGTGTATCCCGCGTAGTGCACCATGGACCCGCCCACCCCGCGGCCGGAGTTGTTGGATCCGAGCGGCACGGGGTCCTCGCCCGTGATCACCCGCGGGTCGGTCCAATACAGGTGGTGTGAGCCGGCTTCGTCGCTCACCMAGTCTCGTTCGGGGTCCCAGAACGGACCGGCGTCGAGCGCGACCGCCCGCCAGCCGGCGCGGGCCAGCCGCTGGAGCACGGTTGATCCTCCCGCCCCGCATCCGATGACCACGATGTCCACTTCGTCCCGGTCAGCGAAGGTGCGCATGTCATCGCGCAGGCGGTGGCTGCTGCCCGGACCGGGCGGAAGCAGCCACGCGGATTCATTGCGGCTCCGCACCGGGCTCATGGCCGCGGTTCTCCGTCCAGCGCCACGGGGTCCTCCCCCGGCCTGACGTCGGCCACTTCGAACGGCTCCAGCCGGTCAACACCCAGGTTCTTGTACCCGCGCGGGTACGCGGGGCCCGCGAATCCGATTTCGTCCCACGCCCACGGATGGGAGTAAAAGGCGGTGCACGCGTAGCGGGTCCATAGGCCCCACACCCGCCCGGCCGGCATTCCTTGCCATGACGAGGCGCCCAGGTCCCGGATGGTCCGGAGCAGGTCAGCCTGCTCGTCGTCGGTGCAGCCGGCAAATGCCTGGTCAAAGGACTGCTCGGCCGCACGGTCCAGCGCCGCAAGCGAGGCTCGCCATGCTTGCCCGTCTTCGGGCATATCCTCGTAGCGCCAGCCGTCGGTCTGGTTCTCGGCCAGGCGTGCGTCGACAACATTGACGACGGGAACCCGGGGCTCGGCATGCTGGTCCAGCAGCTGGTCAAAGAGTGCCCTGGCCGTGGCCTCTTCCGACGGTGTGAAGAACCGGATGTCGGCGGGGCGCGCGAGCCGGACCAGGACTACCCCGGCGGTGGCTTGGTCCCAGTGGCCGGATTGGGCGAGCGTGCTGAACCCGGGGTAGCGGCCGCCGCCGGCGCCCTTGTCCAGAGGAAGCGGGCTCATCGCTCCCGCCTCAGTACAGAGGCCAGGAGCCCCATGCCGCCGACGAGGGTCACCAGCAGTGGCGCGAGCAGTGGCGGCCCCATCTCGAGGTTGTAGCGCAGATTGGAGAATCCGCCGGGTTTTTGGGCGATGCMGCGGGCATGAAGATACGTTCCCTGGAGTCCGTTGGCGATGATCGCGGCGCTGGCGATCGGCAATGCCGTTTTCGCCATCCGGCGGCTGAAGATTCCTGCTATGCCGGCCGCCGCCCCGACCGGGCCCAGCGCGACGGGCAGCCACATCCATTTGTTCCCGAAGCTGGCCTTGTCGTGTTCGAAGTAGATTTCGGCCGCTGTCACCAGGGCCCCTGCCGCGGTGAGCCCGGAAAGGGAGCGTTCGAACCTGCCCGTCTTCACGTTCCGCACCAGGTGATCGACGAGGTGGACGACGTCGCCTTCGGGTGCATGTTTCATGGTGTGTTCCTCCTCAATCAGAAGGGATAGGTGCCGGAGGGCAATTTTTGCGGCCGCGCAAGTACCGGGGTGATACTGGGGTGCGTGGAGAGAATTACAGCCGATGCCGAGGTCGACGCAGTCCTTCGGGCCGCCAACGTCCTGCTGCGCGTCGTGGCACAGTCGGTCATCGAAGTCGAAGATGTCGTCACCAGCCCCCAACTGCGGGTGCTCGTCCTGATCGCAACGCGCKGGCCGCAGAACCCGGGCGCCGTCGCGACCGAACTGAAGGTCCACCCCTCCAACGCCACCCGCATCTGCGACCGGCTGGTCACCGCCGGGCTGGTCGCCCGGCGCGATGACCCCGGGGACCGGCGGTACCGGGCGCTGTCGCTGACCCCTGAAGGCGCCTCACTGGTCAACACCGTCCTGGAACACCGCCGGACAGCCGTCGCCGCGGTAATGGCACGGATGCCGGAGGAGCTGCGCGGCGTGGCGGCGCTGGGCATGAACGCGTTTGCCGCGGCCGATGGTGGCGACGGCAGCGAGGACGGCCGGTTCACCATCGATCTCCACAGCTGACCCCTGCCGGCTGGATCGCTGTCAATGCCGGGGAAGATGATCATTCCAACTCTCCCGCGGCGAAGACCAGGGCCAGAGCCGCGTTAACGGCCGCCGACTTCCGGTATCGGTCATTACGCGCGGCGAGAGCAACCATGCTTGCGGCGTGGAGCGCATCCACGCTGCCCCCCACCCGGTGGGCAGTACGCCCGGAGCGGGCCGTCAACAGGGCCTGAACCAGGTGCCGGGCGCCGAGGATCCGGATCACCAGTMGGACCTTGCCGTCCGGGGCCTCACCCAGCAGCCGGCCGGACAAGAAGTCAGGGGCCAGCAGCTCGCACAGGCCGTAGGCCGCCCGGACCACCTCCAGCGGCTTCACCGGTTCGCCGCCCGCACCAGGGCGCCGCCTGCGGCCCCGAGGAGCCCGAGTGCCGCCGCGCCCACAACGGCATGGTGCTGGGAGGCCCACAGCTGCACGCTGCGGGAGGAGGATCTGCGATCAAATATGCCATGCGTCCCGAAATCTTTTGCTTTGTCTGCGGGCTCCCAGAGGTTGGCCGGCTGGTCCGCGCTGCGGGGTTCCGGGGTCTGCTGGGCTTTGAAGCCGGTCTTGGCGAGATATCGGTCCAGGAGGCCGGGAGCGAAGGAGTTCGCGATGAGCGTCCCCGCGGTGCTGCCTCCCACCCAKTACTCGCGCCGCCTCGGATGGTCCGCGGCGTACACGACGGCCCGCGCAGCAACCTCCGGCTGGTAGATGGGTGGCACGGGCTGCGCCTGATGCGGAAGACGGGACAGGACCCAGGAAAATTGGGGGGTGTTGACCGCCGGCATCTGCACCATGGTGGTGTGGATGCCGCTGGACTCATGCAGCAGTTCACAGCGCAGGGATTCGTTGAACCCCTGGATGGCGTGTTTGGCGCCGCAGTAAGCGGTCTGGAGCGGAATTCCCCGGTAAGCGAGGGCCGAGCCGACCTGCACGATGACCCCGCGGTTCCGGGGCCGCATGCGCTTCAAAGCCGCCATCGTTCCGTAGACGTAGCCGAGGTAGCTGACCTCGGTGACGCGCCGGAACTCCTCCGCCGTGATGTCCGAAAATGGGGAGAATACCGAGGTGAAGGCCACGTTGACCCAGACGTCGATGGGTCCCAGCTCGCGCTCGATCCGCCCGGCGGCGGCATCGACCGCTTCGGGGTCGGCCACATCGACGCTCATGGTCCATGCCCGGCCGCCGGCGGCTGCCACCTCCTGCGCGGCCCCTGCCAGGCCCGCCTCTCCGCGGGCCAGTAACGCCACTACGGCACCCTGACGGCCGAAGGCGACTGCCGATGCGCGTCCGATTCCGCCACTGGCTCCGGTGATGACGACAATGCGTCGGCCTTTATCCATGAAGGTGGCTCCTTCAGCGTGTMAGCAATGACATCAGCATCCCGGCAAATCCCCAAGGACACCGACCCGGATTCCCCCGMATAACAATTTAACTGGATTGCTTGCGCAAGCGCAATGGTACGTAAGCTTAGAAGCGTCGGTCAGTGCCGGACGGCGCCCGCGCCCGGTTCATCGAATGGGCCTAAGTACGGGCGCCGAGACACCGCCGCCGCACGCATGCGGGTTAGCCTCCCCGCCCCCGCGGCACTATGGCCTTTCCCCCGTCCGGCCGGTAACGTGAGGCKGATCCGTCCGGAGGACGGGATCCGGCGGCTGGTGCTGACTGCKGAAGCGGCTGTGAGGCCGGAGCCACGCGGCCTACATGGTCCGGGAAAGCGAGTTCCCTCAAGGAGGTCCACATGAGCGATAACCGGCACGAACAATCCGCCCACGGCCCGGTCGAACTGGTGCTGGTCCGTCACGGCGAGAGCCTGGGCAACGTGGCAGCCACGAAGGCCCAGGTGTCCGGGGCTGAAGTGATCGACGTCCCCGCCCGTGATGCCGACGTGGACCTGTCGCCGCTCGGCTACGACCAGGCGAATGCGCTGGGCCGGTCGCTGGCTGGCATTCCCGCCGCGCAATGCCCMGATGCGATCTGGACCTCCCCCTACATGCGGGCCCGTCGGACCGCGGAAGTCGCCGCGACCACTGCCGGATGGGCCGTTCCGATCCTGCTCGATGAACGCCTCAGGGACCGGGAGCTCGGCATCCTGGACACGCTCACCGCGGCGGGCGTGGAAGCCCGGCTGTCCGGGGAAGCCGCCCGGCGCAGGTGGTTGGGGAAGTTCTACTACCGCCCTCCGGGCGGGGAATCGTGGGCCGACGTGGTCCTGCGGTTACGGTCTGTGCTCGCCGATCTCGAACGCCAGCCACGGGCAACGCGCATCCTGGTGGTCAGCCATGATGCCGTCATCCTGCTCTTCCGCTACATCTTGGAGGGCCTGTCCGAACCGGAGCTCCTGGATGTCGCGGCGACCTCCACCGTGCTGAACGCTTCGCTCACCCGCTTTGTCCGGGTCCGCGGCCGCTGGACGCTGGAGAGTTTCAACGTGGCCGATCATCTGCCGGAAGCCGGTGTGGCCCTCACCGAACATGGAGGTGACGCCGATGTCCATCCACGATGACCTGCCGCCGGCCACTCCGGTGACACCAAGCCTTCTGCGGAGCTGGCAGTTGCCGGGGCCCGGGTCCGGCAAAGACGACCGCGGTTCCGTGCTGGTCATCGGCGGCGCCCGCAAAACGCCCGGCGCCACCCTGCTCGCGGGCACTGCCGCGTTGCGCGCCGGAGCCGGGCGCTTGACCCTGGCTGTCGCCGAATCGACCGCCGTACCGCTGGCCGTGGCCCTGCCTGAGGCAGGGGTCATCGGGCTCCCCGAAACCCCCGCCGGCTCTGTCCGCTCCGACGGCATCGCCGCCCTGGAAACGGAACTGGGCGGCGCTGACGCCATCCTGATCGGCCCCGGTTTGKACAACCCCGACGAGACAACGGGGCTTCTGCGGGAACTCCTCCGGCAGGTACCAGCAATCCAGGGGCCGGCCATCGTGATCGACGCCTACGCCCTTGGGATCCTGCAGCGTCTGCAGCAGGAAATCCGCGAATGGGGCGGCCAGCTGATCTTGACCCCGAACCCGACCGAATCCGGCCTTCTGCTCGGAAGGGACCTGGGGGACCTCCGTGCAGATGCGGCGGCTATTGCCGAGAAATACCATGCCGTCGTCAGCTGCCAGGGCATCATCGCCCAGCCCGCGGACCCGGACACGACGATGGCGGCGGCGCACTGCTGGGAGATCACCACCGGTTCGGGAGGTCTCGGAACTTCAGGCAGCGGGGACGTCCTCGCCGGTACGATCGCCGGGCTCCGGGCCCGGGGGGCTGCATCCGCTCAGGCCGCCTGCTGGGGCACCCACCTCCACGCCGCTGCCGGAGACAGGCTCGCGAGTCGGAAGGGAAGCCCCGGCTACCTGGCCCGGGAGCTGGCCKACGAACTGCCCGGCCTCACGATGGAACTGAGCACCTGAACGCCCACTCCCCCACGATCCCGACGACAAACGGAGCGGTGACCGGAACACCAGCAGGCAGCAGCTCCTCCGTCGCGGTGAGGTCATTTTCAGGATTAGATGGGCTCATGGGTGCTGCTTTCGCGCCTGCTCTGGACTATTTGTAAGCATGCTGATAATTCTGGATTTGTGAGATCGGATCCCTCAATGGGGATTCGGAGAAGGTGACCAGCGCCGGCCCCGGACCGGCTTCGCGCGGGCCCGTCCGAAGCGGATAAAGACCCGTCGATAGGCATGGGATGCGGCTACTGGCAGCCCGCTCTGCCGCGGGTCCAGGAAGGGGGTAACACCGGTGACGCTGTATCAGCMAGAACCTGTTGAAATGTCCACGAGGATTCGGCCCGGGGAATGGTCCGACGACACCCTGGCCGAAGTCGTGGCGAACTTCCGGGAGGAGCTCCTGCAGATGGGGGCCCGTTCCGAGGCGATCACTGTCGCAATTGAAAGGGATGACCACGGCGGGGTCAGCGTGGTCGCCACCTGGAGCAGGCAGCCAGGCCGGGAGACCGACTTCCTCCCGGATCCCGGCGCTGCAGCCGGGAACCCAACGCCGGGCAGCGATACGAATCCGGCAGTGGGGACCCAGAATCCACCCAACGGAATCCAAGGAAATACGAACATGATGAACAGGGACGACATTGACGGCCTGATCCAGAGCAAGGGCAACGTCATCAGCGTCGACGGAGAGACAATCGGCGCGATGGGCCAGATTTACGTGGACGATGCAATGGACCGGCCGAGCTGGGCCACGGTGACCACCGGCCTCTTCGGCAGCCACGAATCCTTCTTCCCGCTCGAAGGTGCACGGATTGACGGATCGAACCTCGTCATCCCGTACAGCAAGGCGCTGGTCAAGGATGCGCCCCGCGTCGAGCCCGAGGGCGAACTCGAACCCGACGAACAAGACCGGCTCTACCGCCATTACCAGCGCGACGGGGGCCTGCAGACTTACAGTGAGTCCCGCGGCATGCCCGGCGCCGGTGGCGGCGACGTTCCGACGGCCGGCACGAACAACCAGGAAAATGCGCCTGTCGCCTTGCGCCGGTACGTCCCGCCCGCCACCCTGCCACCCGACGTTCCCATCACCCGCGACGGCCAGGACCGAGGCCACCAAGAAAATAAGTCGGTTGGCCGGTCCGAGGCCGAACCTTCCGACCAGACCAACGGGCTCGTTGACACCCAKGGCGATTCTGCCGGGCCAGTCTCGAGTGAGACTTTGAGCGCTGCGGACCGCAAGGKAGACGCTGGCCCCGGGGCAGGCTTTGTACCTTCCTCCGAGGGAAGCCTGAGGCAGCCCTGACACAGCTCCGAACGGGGCCCGGGCATCGGACTTTGCCGGGGCCCGGCAGGGGTCGTCGCAACCGGAAAGACACTGAAGGAGGCCTATACCATGAGCAGGCAGTCCGCACGCCCGCGTTCCTACACCGGGTACACCCTTCGTGAGGTGCGTGAGGATCAAATTCTCGAACTCGCCGATTCCAGCTACGCCATCCTGACGAAGCAGCGCCGGCGCGGACTGGTCCATCTCGACCTCGAAGCCAATGACGGGGCCCGCACCACGCTGATAGGCGTCCCCGGCGCCCGCGTCCGGCTGGGCGAAAGGGCGTCCACCACCCCCATTCCGGGGCCCGGCGGCGGCGCCGCCAATCACGCCACAGGAACGCAAGACGAGTCGAGTCCTGCAGGGTCGCAACGGACTGCCTGAGCGCCCGCGCGGCAACGAAGTCAACCCACCGCATGGTCCACGGCAGGACAACTTCCAGCCTGATCCGCTGTGCCGCCACGGGCACCCGCTGAGCCCTCGTCGCCTTGGCGTGCCGGGTATTGCACACTCCTAAGCATGCTGATTAAATCGGGTTACGGCMACATTCCATGACCGGTATACCGGAGGGACGTACAACGATGGGAATTCTCGCGTTTCTTATTCTCGGGCTCATTGCAGGAGCCATCGCCAAGGCACTGCTTCCCGGCCGCCAGGGCGGCGGCTGGGTGGTCACGCTCGTACTCGGCGTCGTGGGCGCGTTCCTCGGCGGCTGGATCGGTTCGCTGATCTTTGGCGGAGGCCTGGGGAACTTCTTCGACCTGCGGACCTGGCTCCTTTCCATTCTGGGCGCGGTTATCGTACTCCTGATCTTCGGCGCCGTAGCAGGCCGCAGAAGCAGGGTGTAGGAAGCCCCGCGTGGCGCTCTCTAGCCACTGTCAGGCCATTGCAGGCCGGTATAGATAACGCCGGGAGGCATGGCAGCCGTAGTTTCGGGCCACGGACGGCGGAAGTTCATCGGATGCGGTCCGGAAGGCTGAAGAGCCTTTCTCCTCATATCCCGCGCGCATGCACTCCTCGGGAGGCGCCTATGAGCATGATCAACCCCTCCGCCTCGCGGCTCTTCTCTTCGCACGAGCCGTACCCGGAATATCTTCGGGAACCAGGTCCCTCTGGTTGGGGGACACCAGCGTTGCTGGCTTGCTCAAAAACGACGACGCCGGCAAGTCCCCACGGGTCTGAATTCAAGAGAGGGGCAAACGCCACGCCGAGGGCGTGAGGGGGCCTTGCCGGCTCCGCGAGAGGTACCGCCGGTTCGGCCGTGCCGCACGCGGCCGATAGTCACAGCAGTCACAGACGCAACGTCAGCAAAGGAGAGAGTCATGGAAAACTTCTTCCGCCGCAGCGGCATTGACGTGCCCGAACCGGTCCGGCGCTTGCTGCAGGGCGAGACCGACACCTGGATAAGAGTCGAGGAGTATCGGGACGGAAATACGTTGGTAGTKAGAGCCGATCTGCCCGGCGTCGACCCTGACACGGACATCGAACTCAATGTCACCGAGGACACCCTGCACATTGCCGCCCGCCGCGCAGAACCAGACCACAGGCGTCTGCCCGGCTACCGGAGTGAAATCCGGTACGGAGAGTTTTCCCGCAGTGTCCCGTTGCCCCGCGGAGCGAACCCCGACACCGTCGAGGCCAGCTACATTGACKGGATCCTCGAAATCCGCACCCAGCTCCCCGAGCAGTCCGGAACCTCCACGAAAGTCCACGTCACCCGCGGTGGAAGCCAATCACCAGATGCACCCGAAAACTACGTGACCTGACCCAAGAACCGGCGTTTGCCGGCGTGGGCGGGGACCCTGGATAAGGTTCCTTCGCTAGCTGGCCTCTTCGGAACTTAGCAGCGCCGCGGACGCACCCAAGCGCAGGTMACTAAAACGTGCGGGCACACCACGGCGGGCTCCCGATGCCAAGCATCATTCCAACTAAGTCATTCAAGGAGACGTCATGCTCACCACCGAACAAATTGATCGTCTACTCAGCCAGAACTCAAATGTCCTTTCAGGGGACGGAGAAAAGATCGGATCCATCAGCCAGGTCTTCGTGGACAACGAAGACGGACGGCCCAAGTGGATGACCGTCCGGACGGGCTTGTTCGGAATATCTGAATCCTTCGTGCCCMTTCAAGGTRCGCGAACGGAGGGCGATGACATCGTCGTTCCGTATAGCAAAAACCAGGTCAAGGATGCGCCCAGGATCGACGCCGATCAGGCCCTGGATCCGGCTGAGGAGGGCCGGCTCTACCAGCACTACCAACTCGAAAGCGGACGCACCTACACCGAAGCGGCTACTGCAGACGCAGATTTTGCCTCTTCCCCCGGCCCGGACCGCAACGACGCACGCGAGGCCCCCGGCACCMCCGGATACGACACCACCACTGACGACGCCATACCCRCCGCCGCACAGCGGGACGCCACCGGCACGGAGCGCACCCGCCCCCGGGACGCCACCGYGCCCGCCGCCGACGACGCCCTACCCGCAACCGCACAGCGGGACACCGCCGGCACCCCCGGATACGACACCACCACACAGCGGGACGCCACCGGCACGGAGCGCACCGGCTCCCAAAACGCCACCGCGCCCGCCGCCGCGCCCGCCACCGCAAAGCGGGACACCACCGGCACCCCCGGATACGACACCACAACCCAGCGGGACACCACCACTACCCCCACCGCCGAGGCCACGCCCCGGCCGCCGACGCCCCCGGAGCGGGGAGCCGACCGGCCGGAAGSCGGCCGGTCGCGCCTGCGCAAATACGTCACCACGGAGCATGTCACCCGGACGGTGCCAGTGCAGCGCGAAGAACCCCGGATCGAGCGGGTACCGATTACGGAGGAAAGCCGCGGCGAGGTGTTGAATCGTCCGGGTGGCGACGAGGGAGAGGTCATTCTTCACGAGGAACGAGTGATAGTCACGAAGGAGACCGTCCCGGTCGAGMGCGTTCGGATCGGCACAGAAACGGTCACCGACGAGGTCACTATCAATGAGGAGGTCCGCAAGGAACACCTCGACACCGGCACCCCTGAAGACAGCCGGGGTTAGACACCACGGCTGTTAACCGTACGGGGCTGCTGGCAGTCGCCGCTGTCACCTTCGAAGTCGATGCGGGGTCGTGGATGCCGGAGCAGGAAATGTTCAGCAACGTAACAGAACAGGCKGGTCCCCGAGTTCAGTCAGCGACCAGCCGAACCCGGCCCCGGTCATGGCAGGTCGGGTGGTCCTTTGACCCTAGTGTCGTATCTGCTGGCCCTGAATGATTATCACTGGCTGGGCGCCGGGTCCCGCATGGTCGGGTGCGRCGGGTCTGCGGTGTCGATGCGACGGGAGTGAGACGGTGGGTTTGTCTTCAGACGCCTCTCGCGGCCCGGGGTGCATCCCGGGCCGGTTGCGCGTGTTCATCGTCGATGATCAAGAGCTTGTGCGGCAGGGCCTGAGGAGTTCGTTGGAGGGGGAAGGTCTTGAAGTAGTCGGTGACTGCGGATCAGCGAAGGACGCCGGCCGCCGGATCGTTGATGGGGAAACCGACGTGGCCGTGGTGGACGGGCTCCTGCCTGACGGGACCGGCATCGAAGTCTGCAGGAATGTGCGCTCCGTGAGCCCCGGATTGCAGTGCCTGCTTCTCACCAGTTACGTCGATGAAKGGGTGCTTTGCTCCGTCGTGCTTGCCGGAGCAGTTGGCTATGTCCTCAGGCAGCTCCGCAGTCGCAGGATCGTGGACCCGGTTCGTCGTGCCGCGGCCGGCGTATYGCTCTTGAACCCTGCCGCGGTGCAGAGGGTAAGGACAGGTTTGGCCGAAGTGCGGACGGACCCTGGGCTTGACGGCCTGTCGGGCGGGGAAAGGGAAGTGCTGGCGTTGATGGCTGAGGGCCGGAGCAATMGGCAGATCAGTGAAGCCCTGCTCCTGAAGGAGGAGACCGTGCGCAATCTCGTGTCAGCTGTCGTTGCCAAACTCGGGTTTCGAGACGGTGCCCCTGCCGTGGACATTATCCGGGCAACCCCCACAGACCGCAGAGACAAACGGGCCTCCGACGAACGGCCCCGCCGGAAGACGGGATGCCCCGGGCAGATCATCTCGCGGCACTGGCGCCCGCCGACGATCGCMGGAACGCAGTAGGACTTCGGGCTCGGTCCGGGGCTGGTCCTGCGGAAGTGGGGCCGCCGCTGACGGGCCGCGCGGCGGCAGAGGCGGCCCGATGTGAAGGCCTTGTGCGTGGCTTTCAGCCCCGTCGCGTCGTGGCCCAGCACCAAAGCTGGCTCCCTGGGCGATTCTGAAGGAGCTGTCGATCAAGGTGAGACCGGGCCTTCCTGAGGAGCGCTGCTTCCCGACGGCAGCGGTATTATGGCTCCCTTGGTTGGAGACCGGATCCCGGGCCGGAAGAGCCCGTGAATGGTCGGGCCGTTGCGGGACACGGCGCATGCGGCCGACCTTTAGCGAAGGGGGTAACAATGTCGTCAGGCTCAATATTCGGAAAGAAGCGCGGGGTCCTTTTCGATGTCGATGGGACCTTGATTGATTCCACCTATTTCCACGCCCTGGCCTGGTGGCAGGCATTCCGTCGGGAGGGCGTGGACGTCCAGATCTCCGCCATCCACCGCTGTGTCGGGATGGGCGGGGACAAGCTCATTGAGCACTTKGTTCCCGGGTTTACCAGGGACATGCGGGAGGACGTGAAATCCGCGCACGGCGCCGTGTTCTCCACGTTCTGGCCTTCCCTGCGGCCCTTCGACGCCGCCCGGGACCTTCTTGCAGCGTGCTCCGGCGCCGGACTGGCCGTGGGTCTGGCGTCATCAGCGCAGGAGCGCGACCTGGACGTCACCCGGCGCCTTCTGGACGCCGACTCGTCCATCGATGCCTGGACCAGCTCCAACGACGCCGAGGAGAGCAAGCCCGCCCCCGACATTCTCCTTGCGTGCCTGGAAAAGCTTKAACTCAGACCGGCGGACGTCGTCTTTGTTGGCGATGCCGTGTGGGACGTGCAGGCCGCCGCGACCATCGGGGTTCCCACCATTGCCCTGACCTGCGGCGGGATCAGTGAGGCCGAGCTGCGGGGAGCCGGCGCCGCGGAGGTCTACGACAATCCGCGGCACCTGTTGGAGAATCTTGAACGCAGCGCTATTGGAAACCTGCGCACCGGACGTTCAAGCACCTGATCACGGGGCGCGTAGAGCTGCCCGTCGGGGCGCTAGCTTCCTGTCGCTTCGGGATGTTCCCGGGCGCGCTTTTCCTCGGTGGTTTCGTCCCTTTCATCAGGGATGAAGTCAGGAACGAGTTCGGCTCGAAACAGCGACAAACTTCTGGCAGGAAGTGGCAGGTGGCAGGAAGTGGCAGGTGGCAGGGAGTGGCAGGTATTAGTCCGGTATTTCCATCCTGAATCCACAGGCACACTGCAGGACCCGGGTGCGCAGGCAGACGTCCAGGAGGTCCTCTCCGGAGGACTCGGGTGTMACCGGTGCGCAGATCCTCCGGAGCCCGGAGCCTGCCGTCGTCATCAGTTGGCCGCAATGAAGATACTGACCGCCGAACTGCAGCACCCCGGAAACCTGTCCGGGACGGTTCAAGACGTCGGCCACGTCAAAGACGTCCGCCGGGTGGGAGTAGAAATAGTCGCATTCACCGCACGTGTAGGCCACTAAAACCAGCTTCACATTGGKCGGACGGAGAGAATCAATGGACTCGATCAGCAGGTGCTCGTCCGTATCGCATACGGCGCACCAGAGCCGGCGGCCGCGCGGCCCGCTCGCCCGGAAGGGCCTGGCGGAGTTGGGGGTGGTAGCCATTTGCGACTCCTGTCTCCAGCGGGCCGCCGACGGACGCAAACCCGACAAGCCCGATCATTCTGCCCCCGCAATCAGGTTAACGCCGGAAAATCAAGATAACAAGCATGCTTAGCAACTGGCGGKAATGCTCCTACGCGGCCGGCACTCAGGCTGCCGCGGATCGTGGCCAACCGCCACAGCCCGATCTTCTGGAAACGCGAGTCGACAGGTTCTCATGCCAGATGTCAGGACTGATTAGAGGAAGGAGGTGCTACGTACTTGAAAACATGATCGTAAGCAGGCTTACCATGGTATGGCCGGATCGAACGGCTGCCAACCAGAGGAGGAATACCATGGGACTGGACGACAAGATTCAGAACACAGCCGAGAAGGCTGCCGGTAAGGGCAAGGAAGCTGCCGGCAAAGCCACGGGCGACAAGAGCCTGCAGGCTGAGKGGCGGGCTGACCAGACCAAAGCGGATTTGAAGCAGGCGGGCGAGAAGGTCAAGGACGCCTTCAAGAAGGACTGACCTGAGTGCAGGCGACGGGTGCAACTCTGGACAGGGGTGCGCCCGTCGTTGTGTTTGGACGATCACGTATCCGGAACGGGTACTCAACGAGTGTCCCCACAACCCCGAACCTGGGTCGCAAATCAGGGCGGTATCTAGAACCTTCCGTAGCGCGCTCGGGCCATCGAGTAAACCCCGTAACAGACCAACCCCGCCGCGCTGGCTGCGAGCAGGAACACACCATACGGCTGGGCGCCAAGGGTCTTCAGGCTACCGTCCAGGCCGGAGGATTTTGATGGATCCGCGGTGGCCGCGGCGACGATGATCAGGATGCCGACGACGGCGAGCACCAGGCCTTTGGCGGCATAGCCAATGGTTCCGATCCATTCGACCGCTGTGCGGGCACTGCCAGGATCCTGCAGGTCCTCCATGAACTTCCGCGTGACGCCCCGGTAGACGTAGAAGGCGCCGGAGATAATGATCGCGAGACCGATCGCGATCAGCAGCACCACGCCGGCCGGCGCGGCCATGAGCTTCGCGGTGAAGTCACTGGTCGACTGACTGGAGTTCTTGCTGCCGCCCGTGGCGAACACCGCGAAGGTGAACGCCAGAAAGCCATACACCACGGCCTTCCCCACTGCCGCGCCTGGCCCTTGCAGCTTCTTCGTCGAGTCGGCTTCGGAGCGGGCCGTGACGGCGGCCTCGCTGAGCATCCAGAGAGCCAGTGCGGCGCAGCCAATAAACCCGGCCCAGAGCAGGAACGGGCCGCCCGGCTTTGAGGCGAGCGATCCGATCGCTCCGGACTGGTCGGCCTGGCCGCCCTGGCCCCTGTCGATCTGGAGGGCAATGAAGCCGATCAGGATGTGGACCAGGCCGATGAAGACGAAGCCGGCGCGCGCCAGAATGCGCAAGGCGGGGCTTCGGGTCGCCGACGCCGCCTCGGATACCGCCCGATTAGCTTTCTGCGAGGCATCGCCCATGGCCAGACCCTCCCGATACTCACGTGATCTTCGGTTGCCCGCTCAGCATCGTCCACCCGCCAGCGTCGCGGAATGCTTCAGTCTAGATCTGTCCGCGGCGCCATGACAGAGAGAGTCTTGACTTACTCTCCCGTGCGGGGGAACCTGCAGGGATCCGGCACGTTCCATCGACGAAGGACATCGCCATGCCCGCGGCAAATCAAGGAAACGTCGGCGAGGACCTCTCACGGGTCGCTGAACTCGCTGCGCAGCTC